>JAFQDC010000011.1 GCA_017416205.1 Clostridia bacterium
AGACTGTCGAAAAAGGCGCAGAACAAAAGCCGCGATCAAAATCAGATCAAGAATAGCGGTAATTGAAGACCAAATAAGGTAGAAATCCGCCGAAGAATCGGCGGATTTCCGTATTTTATGCGGCTTTTTAGCCGCGATTTGGGTCTCTGCCGTACTTTTGTACGGCGACGAGCCTCAAATCGTGGCTTCTGCATCCTTCTCGACAGGCTCTATTTTGTTAATATACATAGATTTATATTCGAAGTTTTGCGCAGTTATACTAAAATATTTTACTACAGTCGACTTTGCGTTGACTTTGGTAAAGCAGTGTGATACACTTAAATTGTAAGTATAGCAGCTTAATTAGTATAAAAATCAAAAGCCACGGAGGTTTGCTATGAGATACAATACATTTCGTATTATCGCCGCTGCATTAGCAGTAACAACAGTATTGGGACTTGCTTCTTGCAAAAGCGTAACTAAACCGCCAAAAGAAACTACTCCTCCCGAGCCCGAGATATCAGCCGCAGAGGTATACAACACCGCCGCAGAAAAGCTTAAAAGCAGTGACTCTTTAAGGCAGCTCATTACCGTTTCTACCGAAAGAACCATATCTGACGAGACGTTTAATGAGTATAAGACCTCGACTGCCAACTATATCGGTCTCGGAACAGATGAGATGATGGCAGTTACTACGGAAAAATCCATATATGACGGTAACAGCAAAACCTATTACGCTACCACCACTTACGCTGACGAAACAGTATATTACGAGATAGAAGGCGAAAAGGACAGAGCATACAGCTGTGAGACAGATGCAAAGGATTATCTTGAGACCTGTATTCCTGCGGCCTTCTTTACTTGTGAGCTTTATGAGAAGATAAGCTTTGATAAAAAGAACAACAACATCATCTGTTTTTCAAAAGCGACCGACGTTGAAGAATGGGCGGATAATGACCGAGGAAAGATAGTTTCAGCAAAGGGAAGCGCCACTCTTTCAAAAAGCGGCAGTATCGTTGCCATGTCCTACGAGGTTTCATACGAGCAGGGACCCGCATCTGTGAAATCCAAATACACCTGCAGATTTGAAGAAGCAACGCTGAAAGCAGAGGACGTGGAAATCCCCGACGAAAAAATATGTCTTCCCGTCCCCGATATATCCATCCCCGCGCTGCTAAAGCGCGCGGAATATAATATACCTCTTTCAGACTACACGGGCGGAACTATGTACTCCTTACTGTATTCACAGGCAGTACAAGCTCAGTCTCTCAGCACTACTCAGTATTATTACGTAAATGATTTTGAAAAAGGCACCTATGCAAAGATCTGCGACAATTATTCCGGAATGTCTAAGGATCAGACGTATTCGAAAACAGAAGTAATAGAATATAAGGACGGAAAGGTGACTTTGACAGTCAACGGAGTCACAGAAGATTCCTATTACGCGAATACGAAAAACGACGTTGTTTCCCATGTTTTCCAGTGGCAAGGTTCAATATTGCCAACGCTCTCCGATATAAACGGGATAGAAGCTACCTCTACAGAAGACTTTTTGATCGTTTCTTATTCCCTTGACAGCTCTCTCGGAGCTGACTATGAGAATGACATATCAGATTATTTCTTTGATGATCCTGACTATCTTGACGGCTATGCGACCGCATACAATACCAGAGGTCTCGGCGGATATTTCGCCATTGACCTTGACACTCTCCTTCCCACGGCAAGCGCTGTGGAATATATGGGAGCTCACGTTATTGACGGTCAGACCTATACCATAGGAAGCCAGCAGTATTTCACCTTCTCTGCTGCCGATAAATCAGTATTTAAAGAAATAACCGGAGAAGCCCTTCCTGAAAAGACTCCCGAAAAAGAAGCAACACCTCTTCTTTATGAGGTATCAAAGGCTTCCGGCGAAAAGATGTATCTCTTCGGAACCATTCACGTAGGCGATGAAAGAACAAGCCTTCTTCCCGAAGAGTTTTATAAGGCCTTCAATGAATCTGATGCCCTTGCCGTTGAATTTGACATAACGTCATTGGATGAAGATCTGTCAAATGATGAAGATCTTATGCAGACAATGGCCAATGCAGTGTTTTATACAGACGGTTCCACCATAGCCGACCATATAAGTCCTGAGGTCTACGGATACGCTATGACATTGATGCGGGTTGCCGGTATAAATCCCAACATTCTTGCAATGCGTCCTTCAGTATGGGCTAATACTATCGAGAATTTCATGCTCACCTCCTCGCGCACTCTTGACGGAGACTACGGCGCCGACAATCGCCTTTTGAAGCTTGCTTCCGAAAGCGCAAAGAAGATACTTGAAGTAGAGTCGGCAGAAAAGCAGCTTAGTATGTTTTCCCGTTATCCCGATAAAACTCAGGAGATGATGCTCGCTTCGGTTCTCGGCACCTCTCGAGGAGAATACATTGAGAGACTCACCGAGCTTTACGAGCTTTGGTGCCGCGGCGACGAGGCAGCACTTCGCGAGGCTGTGAACAAGAAGACCGAGATCCCCGAGGATGCCACTGAGGAAGAGATCAAGGCTTATGAAGAATATGAAAAGATCATGCTGGAAAACAGAGATAAGGATATGCTGAAGGTAGCTGAATCTTATCTCTCAAGCGGAGAAACTGTTTTCTACGCAGTAGGCCTTGCGCACCTTCTCGGTGATGAAACGGGACTCGTTGACGCCCTCAGGGATGCAGGCTACACAGTCGAGCTTGTTGAGTATAAATGATATATATGATATATTGACCGGAAATTACGGTTTATGGGGGAGTAGTAAACGAGATTTCTGTAAGCAAAGGAGACGACTTAGATAAAGCCTTCCCCCGAATCATGGGGGAAGGCTTGGCTTAGGTCCTCCCTCACTTTATAGCCCAAAAGTTATTTCGCCTCCCCCTCAAAGCAAAATCAAAATACATCAAAGCAAAACAGAGCTGTTGTGATCTGCACAACAGCTCCGTTTTTTATTTCAACAAGCTTTCCCATTTATCAAACTCATAGCACAGCGTATCCTTATGGTGGCTGTCGCTTGAGAGGATGATCTTTCCGCCCTTTTCTTTTATATAATCAAGTATGGGACTTGCGGGATAGGGCTTTGTTTTATGTCCGCGGGATATCACTCCCGTATTTATCTCAAAATATTTACCGCAGGGGATAAGTGCATCGACTGCACTTTTCCAGGCTTGCACGTACCTCGAGTCGGTCTCGTCAATAAGGGGATCCTTTTCGTTATATTTTGTGCACAGGTCGAAGTGTCCGATAATATCAGCCCCCGTCACCTCCACTACTTTTTCTACAGTCTTAAAGTATTCCACGGCAAAGAGGACACCGTCGCCGCCGAAATGCCGATCCACAGCTTCTCTCAGGTGAGCGGCGCTTTTATCCACAGGGAGATATTCCTCTCCCGCCTTCACAAAATGAACTGAGCCTATAACGTAATCGTAGCCCTCGGCGGCCACAGGAGAATAGATATCCTGCTCCATGCCGCAAAGGATCTCGATCTTATCCTTGTATTTCTCCTTGAGCTCACCGATAGTGCGGCGGTACTCCCCTTCGCTCCCCGCTTTCAGGCAGTAATCGTCGTCAAATGGGGTGTTTGAGTGATCGGAGATACCGAGAGTTGTCATTCCCTTCTCAATTGCGGAAAGCACCACCTCCTCGGGAGTGCTTTTTCCGTCGCTGAGGGTCGTATGTACGTGAAAGTCCTTTTTTATCATTACAGTATTACCTTTATTTCCTTATCTATTTCTATGGTGTCAGGCTCTATATTGCAGTCCATTGCAAGTATTTTCACCCCTGCCCTGTCTGCCTCTCTCAGCGCGTCGCCGAAAGCGCGGTGCATTTCGTCGTTTGGCCGAAAATGGGTGACCCCTTTCATTTGTATAACGAAAAGCACGTATGCGGAGTATCCGTCCTTTATACACTCGCAAAGCTCTCTGAGATGCTTGACTCCCCGCTCCGTCGGCGCATCGGGAAAAAGCACCTCGCCACCTCTTTCAAGAGTGACGCCCTTCACCTCAAGGAAGGCCTTTTCATCCCCGTCCTCAATATAAAAATCAAATCTTGAATTTTCATAGGTGACCTCACGGCGAATAATTGCACTGTGGGAAAACAGCTCACCCTTTTTGAGCCATTCCTCGGCGGCTGCGTTCACCACCTGAGAGTCCATATTTATGAGAAGGGCCTTGCCGTCTTCCCTTATTTTCTCAACTGCTATGAGATCGTAGGGCGTTTTTCTCTCGGGATTCTCTGCCCTTTCAAGAAAGACGCGGCACCCGGGAACGAGAAGCTCCCGGCACCTGCCCGTATTCTTCACGTGTACCGTTATCTCCTCGCCGTCAATATCCACCTTAGCGATAAACCTGTTGGGTCGGGAAATAAACCTCGCCTCTTTTACGTTTTTGTATTTCACATTTATCCTGCCTTTATTTGATAAGTACATTATACTATTTATCCCTTCTATAATAAAGGCTTTTTGAGAAAATTAGATTTTTTGTTTATCAATTTACAGATATTGAAAAATGTGGTATAATTGTAATATCCATTTGGTAGGAACAGGTGATTTGATTATGAAAAAGCTTCTCAAATATATTTTAAACTTTTCAAAGGATTACATTATATGCACATTCGGTTTGTTCTTGTTAAATGAAAACAAGCCTATGTGGCATATTTTCATCGACGCAGCTTTTCTTACTTGCTTGTTTAAAATTGTAGAATTCATTATCGCAATCATAAAAAAGCACAGAAAAAATAAAAACGAAAAAAATGAAGACGGCGAAAGCACAAATAAAAATGATGACGTAGTGTTTATGTTAATATCCGGAATCTGCTTTATACTTCTCATTGTAATATTTTGTCTTGAGAAGTTGTTATAAAGGTAACTGATATATGGAAAACGAATTACCGATAAGAAAGGCTTTTTGAATAATTAGATTTTTGTTTTTGCAATATGCCAACAAAAAACCACCGGTTAACCGGTGGTTTTAGCTTTATTTCATTTTATAGAATGTTTCCAATAGCTTGTCTGTTGAATCCTCGTAGAACGTAGTGAAAGTGATATTGAAAACGTGTGCACCGCGAACGTCAGCAACGATTACCTGATACATATCAATGCCGGAAATAGTTGCAGTAGTTCTGAGGGCAGTATATTCCTTTCCTACAAACTCAACCTTTGTTATTTCACTTGAAATATTTTCATATCCCATATTTGCAAAAGCGCTTTTCAGCATATCAGAGGAAGCCTCAAAAGTCTTTTTGGCATCATATGTAAGTGCATTCACAAGACCGATCTTCTCAAAGTTTACATTGATGGAATCAAGGCCGTTTGAATGAATGGCATACATATCTGTCACAACAGAAGCCTCTTCCATAAGCTTTTGATAATCTTCACCCGCAACGTCTGCAGTCACGTTGTTGAGGTTCTTTATCTGTTCTTCACTATAGAAAGACCAATCGCCGGAAAGCTTACAACCAAGACCGAGATACTTATTCTCATACGCACCTTCAGAGTATGTGCCAAGTGCAAACTCGGGAGCCTTCTCCTCTTCTTTTTCTGTTGTTTCAACGTCGTTCTTGTTGTTATCCTTGCCTGCCTCAGCCTTTGTTTCCTCATTTATTGTAGTATCGTCACCCGTGCCGTTTGACGCTTTACAGGAAGCAAAAGAAACGAGCATAAGAGCTGCAAGTATTATAGCTATAATTCTTTTCATTATTTCCTCCAAATTATTAATAGATTTATTACATTTTAGCACAAACGTCTACTTTTGTCAATATAATGATGCGCTTTGGATCCTACAATGTTTTTTATTCTCTGTTTTATAAAAGCCTTCTGCCGCAGCGGAAGGCTTCCTTTTCTCTTCTCTTTTCTCTCTTATCTCTTCTCTCAAACAAAAATGACACCCTTTCGGGTGTCATTTCATTTGTTTGATTACTTGAGCATGCTTGCGATCTCGTCGCCGAAGTTCTCTTCCTTCTTCTCAAGGCCTTCGCCTCTCTCGTAAAGGTAGAACGCTGCAACGGAGATGTCTCCGCCGAGCTCCTTCGCTGTGTCTGCAATGTACTTGCCAACAGAGAGCTTGTCATCCTTAACGTATGCCTGGTCTACAAGGCAAACTCTCTCATAGAACTTGCCAAGCTTACCCATGATCATCTTCTCAAGGATAGCCTCGGGCTTGTTTGCGTTCTTCTCGTCGTTCTTGATCTGAGCGAGGAGAACTGCCTTCTCTTCCTCAAGTGCGCTTGCGGGAACCTCGTCACGGCAAACGTAAGAGGGAGGAGAGCCTGCAGCGATCTGGAGAGCGATGTTCTTAGCGAATGCTGCGAACTCGGGCTTTGCTGCTACTGCTGCGTCAGCGTTGAACTTAACTACAACACCTGTTGTACCTGCGCCGTGGATGTATGCGCTGGTGATGCCCTCGATAACCTCGAAGCGGCGGATGTTCATGTTCTCACCGATTGTGAAGATCATGTCCTTAACCTTTGCCTCTACTGTGAAGTTATCGTCATATGCGAGAGCGTTGAGCTCCTCAAGAGTTGCGGGCTTGTTTGCAAGAATAACCTTCTCGATGCCGCGAACGAACTCCTTGAAGGTCTCGTTCTTTGCAACGAAGTCTGTCTCAGCGTTAACCTCGATCATTACGGTTACGCCGTTATCGGACATAATATCAACTACGCCCTCGGAAGCAATTCTGCCTGCCTTCTTTGCTGCTACGGAAAGGCCCTTCTCACGAAGGATCTTTACTGCCTCATCGAAGTCACCGTTTGCCTCGTTAAGTGCCTTCTTGCACTCCATCATACCAACACCGGTCTTCGCACGAAGATCGGATACCATCTTTGCGGTAATTGCTGCCATTTTTATATCCTCCTAAACGATTACTTTTAATTTTTTAAAAATTACTCAGCGTCAGCTGCCTCTGCCTCTTCAGCGGGAGCATCCTCTGTGAGCTGCTCGCCCTGTCTGCCCTCGATAACTGCGTCAGCGAGAACGGATGCGATAAGGCGGATTGCGCGAATAGCGTCGTCGTTACCGGGGATAACGTAGTCAGCATCATCAGGATCGCAGTTTGTATCTACGATTGCTACTACGGGGATACCAAGCTTCTTTGCCTCGAGAACTGCGTTGTGCTCCTTGCGGGGGTCAACAATGAAGATACAGTCGGGAATACCGCCCATCTCCTTGATACCGCCGAGGTTTCTCTCGAGTGTTGCCATCTCCTTCTGGAGAGATGCTACTTCCTTCTTGGGAAGCATATCGAATGTGCCGTCAGCCTGCATCTTTTCAAGGCTCTGGAGTCTTGCGATGCTTGTCTTGATGGTCTTGTAGTTTGTGAGCATACCGCCGAGCCAACGAACGTTTACGAAGTACTGGCCGCAACGCTCTGCTTCCTCACGGATAGCGTCAGATGCCTGCTTCTTTGTACCTACGAAAAGAACGTTACCGCCGTTTGCGGAGATGTCACGAACGAACATGTAAGCCTCTTCGAACTTCTTGATTGTCTTCTGAAGGTCGATGATGTAGATGCCGTTACGCTCAGTGAAGATGTACTCAGCCATCTTAGGGTTCCAACGTCTTGTGTGGTGACCGAAATGTACACCAGCCTCAAGAAGCTGCTTAATAGAAACAACAGACATTTTAATGTCCTCCTTCGGTTTTTTCCACCATACGGCGCAATGCTGCAGCCATTTTTTCGGCACCGGCAGCCGTCAATCCGTATGTGTGTTATATTTATTTGCACTTTTCGTGCAGGGGTTATTGTACCATACAATTATATATATTGCAACACAATTTTGCTTGTTCACAAAAAGTTTACATTTTAAATATTTACCTTTTTCAAACGCTTTATGATCATAGCTCCCGCAACGCCGATAACAAGTCCCGCAAGGGTACCTCCAACGGCGAGAACAGGCATATAATAAGCGATCTCCTCCACTCCCGTGACGGCAATTGCCACCGCTATCTGCCCTGCGTTATGGGTGATGCCGCCTGCTATACTGACGCCCACCTCGGAGAATTTATCCGATTTTTTCAGAAGTGTCATTACGGTAAGGCTCAGGACTGCGCCCGCGATGCTGTAAGCCAGACTCATAACTGTACCAAAAAGGAGTGAGGTCAGCACACATCGTAGAAGGGATACCGCCGCTGTTTCCTTCCAGCCCAGCCTGTACAGGAGAAATACCATTACGATATTGGGCAGCCCCACCTTGAGTCCCGGTACTCCGAAGGAAATGAAGCTCTCCACGTAGGAAAGTATCATAGCCGCCGCGCAACACATACCGAGAAGAGCAAGCTTTTTAGTTTTAATTCTCATTTCACGCTCCAAAAAGTGAAAAGAGAATAGTGAAGAGAGAAAAGAAAATGTAGATTTTCGCTACAGCGAAAATCATCAATAATTATTCATTATTCACTATTCATTATTCACTATTCATTATCCTATAATATCGACGCCGTCGCCGCCGACGACTGTTACCGTCACCTTATTCGGCAGGCACACAAGGCTCTCCCCCGATTCGTTTATCCTATGCTGTCTGACACATAGTCCGTCGGGGCAGGTAGCGTCGGTCATATCCGCATATCCGTCCTTTATTACAAGAACGTTTTTTCCATTCTCCGACACGATGATCTCTTCCCTGTCCTCAGAGAGCGGATATCTTGCATATTCCTCTCCGTTTACGGTCACTACCACAAGCTCTCCCTTTTCCTTTGAAAGAGCGACGACCGCCCAAAGGGCGAGAGAAACGAAAAGGCACACCGCAATAAGGATAAGGTCGTGCAAAAGCTTCTTTTTATCCATAGCGGTGTGCCTCCATATTTATCTGAGGATATAATTAGGCTCGGGGAAGCGATGCTTGCCCGAATAATCCGCCTCTCTGATACATCCCGTGGGACATACCTCGGCGCATTTTCCGCAAGAGATGCACTTATCGTACTTTATGCTTGCGAAATTGTTTTCAATTACTATTGCATCTGCAGGGCACGCCTTTGCGCACTTTCCGCAGGCGATACATGCATTGGAGCAGACCTTTCTTGCCACTGCGCCCTTCTGCTTATTATGGCAGGCGATGACCTGACGCTTGATATCGGGCATCATATGGATAAGGGCATTGGGGCAGGCCTTTACGCAAAGGCCGCAGCCTACGCACTTTCTTGCATCAACTCTCGCGATTCCCTGATCCATGCAGATAGCATCGTGGGGGCAGACTGCAGCGCAGTCGCCACGGCCGAGACAGCCGTAGGTGCACATACCGTCGCCGCCGTGAAGCATTTTTGCAGCCGCACAGGTCTCAACGCCGGCATATATCGTCTTTTTCTCAGTTGTGTTACAGTCGCCGCAGCAGCGTACCGTGGCAACCATCTCAACAGTATCCTCAAACTCTGTACCCAGTATCTCGGAAATCGCCTGTGAGACCTTATCCGCGCCGGGAGTACAGAGATTTGTTTTTACGCTCTTGTCCTCGCAGAGGGCCTTTGCGTATCCGTCGCATCCGGAATAGCCGCAGGCTCCGCAGTTTGCGCCGGGGAGACAGTCGCGGATCTTCTTTTCCGTTTCATTCTCGGGAACGTGCATAAATATTGACGCTATAACGAGCATTACGGCACAAAGAATACCGATAACAGTTACGGCGATGACCGCCGTGATTATTGCTTCTACCATCTGTTATCCTCCTTTACGCAAACAGAGTTTCAACGATTCCCGCAAAGCCGTTGAAGCAAAGAGCAACGATAGCCGCAGAAACCAGCGTTATGGGAACACCTCTGAAGCACTTGGGGGGATTTGCATTCTCCACCTTCTGGCGAACTCCCGCGAAAAGGAGCATTGCAAGAAGGAATCCAAGGCCGCATCCGAGAGAGGATGCCATTGCTTCAAGGAAATTGTATCCGTCTGTTATATTATTTGCGCAAACGCCGAGAACCGCGCAGTTTGTTGTGATAAGAGGAAGGTATATACCGAGAGCCTTATGAAGGGAGGGGATATACTTTTTCAGAATGATCTCAACAAGCTGAACGAGAGACGCGATAACAAGAATGAACACGATAGTCTGAAGATACTCAAGTTCAAACTTTTTAAGAAGGAAATAGTATATGGGGTGAGTTACCGCTGTCGCAAGTATCATTACGAAGGTTACGGCAACGCCCATTCCCGCCGCCTGTCCTACCTTTTTGGAAACTCCGAGGAAGGGGCAGATGCCGAGAAACTTTGTCAGAACGTAGTTATTGACAAGGACGGACGTTAGAATAATGTAAATAAGACCCTTTATCATTTTTCACTCTCCTCCTTTTTCTCATTCTGACAGTTTTCTGCCTTACCGTTCTTTGCGCCGTCCTTCAGTGCGCAGAATGCGGCAGAGGGACAGCCCTTGCAGGAGAACTCCTTTTTGGGCTCTCTCTTGAAAAGCTTATTAACAAGGGCAATAAGACAGCCGAACACGAAAAATCCGCCGGGGGAATTCTGAAGGATCGGCACCTTATAATCGGAGAGGAAGGGGATCTCCATACCCATAAAGCTTCCCGCACCGAAGACCTCACGGATAGTTGCCATGCAGAAGAGGGCAAGAGTAAAGCCAAGGCCCATTCCCACAGCATCTATAACGGAGTCAAAAACGTTATTCTTTGAAGCATACATCTCAGCGCGGCCGAGAATGATGCAGTTTACAACGATAAGGGAAAGGAATACACCGAGAGCCTCATAAAGAGAGGGCACGAAGGCGTGCATTATCATTTCAACAACGGTTACAAAGCCTGCGATGATAACGATATAGCAAGGGATCCTCACCTTATCGGGGATCACGTTACGAAGAAGGGATATTGCGAAATTGGAGCCGATAAGCACCGCCATTGCCGCAAGGCCCATACCAAAGGCATTGGAAACGCTAGTCGTTACAGCAAGGGTGGGACAGGTTCCGAGAAGAAGCACGAGAACGGGGTTTTCACGGATTATTCCCTTGAAAAGGTTCTTCCATACGTTCATTTTCCTGCCACCTCCTCTACTGCCGCGAAGGCATCCTTAACTGCATCCTTAAAGGCGTTTGAGCTGTAGGTAACTCCCGCTACCACGTCAACTCCCTCAAGAGACGAATCCTTACCTGCAAAGCTCTCGGGATAGTCTCCGAAATCCTTTGTTTCTGAGTAATTGGTTACAAAAACGCCGATGATCTTTCCATCCTCGGAGATGCCGAGAGTGAAGGTCATAGGGTTCTGAGAATAGCTTGAAACAGTCTCAAGAGTTACGGCGTATCCCTTGCCGCCGGTCTCTTTGAAGATTCCCGTTACAGTCTCAGGCATTGACTCGGTAAGGTCTTGAGTATCAAAATCAGCAGCGCCGGGAACTACCTGCTTCAAAGACTCAAGCTGAGCCTTCATTGCATTTTTTTCAATTACGTCTGACGTTATGTGGTTCACAGCCGCAAGAAGGGCAACCACGATAAGGCATATTAAGGGCAGAACGATTATGCTTTTTAAATTAGTATTTTTCATACTGCCTCCTTATGCTGTCTTTTTCTCAGGCTTCTTTGCACCAACCACGCGGCGGGCAGTCAAGCGGGAGATATAGGGTGTAAGTATGTTCATAAAGAGGATCGCAAAGGATACTCCCTCGGGATTTGAGCCCCAAAGACGGACGGCAACGGTGATTATTCCGCAGCCAAAGCCGAAAATGACCTTTCCGAGAGGGGTAGGAGGGGTGGTTGCATAGTCGGTAGCCATAAAGATAGCACCGAGAAGAAGTCCGCCTGCAAATATCTGATAAATGGCAAGCTCAAGATCAAAGCCCATGGCAAGATATGAGAAGGCAAACACGGTCACGATATAAACAACAGTGGTGTGCCACGTAACCACACGGCGAAGAAGCAGATAAACGAATCCGATTATGAGCGCAACGGCGCAGGTCTCGCCCATTGATCCCGCACGGTCTCCGATGATCATACTGAAAAGAGAGGGGAGCGCTTCGTGGTCGCCCTCCTTGATCATGCTGAGGGGAGTTGCTGATGCGAGAAGATCGGGGTTATGGGGCTCTGTCCAGTGAGTGAGGGTTCCCGAGAAGGAAATGAGCATCATAACACGGGCAGTAGCCGCAGGGTTTGCAAAATTATAGCCTATGCCGCCGAAAAGCTGTTTTACCACAACGATGGCAACAAGAGAACCGATAATGGCCTGCCATTCGGGAATGGTAACGGGAAGGTTGAATGCAAGGAGCATGCCCGTGACAACTGCGGAAAGGTCATTTATTGTGACCTCTCTCTTTGCAATAAGCTGGAATGCAAGCTCACCAAGCACGCAGGTGAGAACGCAGATCGACGTGATATAAAGGGCTCTTACTCCGAAAAAGTATATAGCTGCCGCGAATGCGGGGATCATTGCAATGATCACGTCCAGCATAATGCCCGTGGTCGTCTCTCCGCACCTGATGTGAGGAGAAACGCTTACTTTTAACTTGTTCATTTATTCTCCTCCTTTGCTTTTTTCCAGGATGCGAGAGCCGCCTTTGCAAGCTTATTCTGCTGAACCAGAGGACGGGATGCGGGGCAGACATAGCTGCAGCAGCCGCACTCCATACAAAGATTTACCTTGAGAGATGAAAGCAGCTCCATATTTCCGTTTTCATAGGCTGTTACTATGGAAACGGGAGCAAGTCCGAAGGGGCAGGTATTGGTGCATCTGCCGCAACGGATACAGTTTGACGCAGGCGGAACCTGAGACTCCTTTTCACAAAGGGCAAGGAGGGCGTTGGTCTGCTTTAACACAGGGGATTCCACGTCTGACGCGGAAATACCCATCATAGGGCCGCCGAAAACTATCTTTGCAGGATCCTGTGTAAATCCGCCGCAGAAATCAAACACCTCGCGGGCAGGCGTTCCTATGGGAACGATAACGTTTTTCGGCGCCTTTACGCAGGAGCCGTCAACAGTCACGCACTTTTCCGTCAGGGGCATACCCGTTCTTATATATCTTGCGATCTCCGCAAGGGTGGTGCAGTTGATAACGATAACGCCAACGTCGATGGGGAGCATACCCTCGCCAACTACCTTTTTGGTGATGTTATAGATAAGCACCTTCTCGCCGCCCTGAGGATAGAGAGAGGGGAGAGCTTCAACGGTCACACCGGAGAGTTTTCCGCAGGTCTCACGCATCTTCTTTATGCACTGAGGCTTATTCTTCTCGATTCCGATAATGAACTTCTGGCATCCGAGATACTTTCTGATAAGCTCGATTCCCTCGCACATATCGTCGGCGCGGTCAAGCATAGTTCTCGTATCGCTTGTGATATAAGGCTCGCACTCAGCTCCGTTTATGATGATCTCCTCGATCTTTGAGGGATCCTTGACGCCAAGCTTTACGGCCGTCGGGAATCCCGCGCCTCCGAGACCGACAACACCGCTTTTTTTAACAGCCTCAATAAAGGATTCTGTATCGGTGACGACCGGCTTCTCAAGAGAAGGGTCGGGAGTCTGAAGGCCGTCAGGCTCGATCACAACTGTAGGTGAATAGGCGCCGCCGGGCTGAACTGACTCCTCTATCTTTTTTACCTTGCCTGAAACTCCGGAATATACAGGTGAGCTTACAAAGCCACCTGCCTCTCCGATAAGAGTTCCGACATATACGCTGTCTCCTGCCTTTACTGCAGGACGGGCAGGAGCTCCTATATTCTGATGCATGGGATAATATGCCGTTTGGGGTACTCCCATACTGACCGGAACCGTTCCGGCCGTTTTTTTCTTGTGCGGTACTGTGATACCGTGAAGATTTGGCATTATATATCTCCTTTCTACCGCCGCGCGCTCCACCTAAAAGGAACTTTTGCGGTCGGCTCCCACAAAAGATCTTGTATCTTTTCCGGGATTTATACCATTACTTCTCCATTGTACTCTAATTATATATACTTCTCCCCGAAAAGTCAATTAACAATAACAGCTTTATAAGATATTTTCTTCCAGATTGTCAGTTTTCACACCAAATCAATACACATATTTGCAAAAATGTTAAATTTAACATTGGGCGTGTTAAATTTGTTGACACGAAGAGGCGGCGGTGATATAATGTAGAGGTAAAAGAAGGGGTACTTTTACCCCAAATTTTTGAAAGGAGATAACCGATGTACAAAGACAGGCGGAATTGGATTAAAAAACAGCTTGCAGAGCGCCCCTTTCTATCGCTTGATGAGCTCTTCCGTCAGTTTCCCGACGTATCGCAGATGACACTCAGACGCGATCTCGATTATTTTGAAAAGCAAGGAGAAGCTATCAAGGTGCGCGGCGGCGCGCGAAGCTCAAAATTCATAACGGAGCATGCGGACAACCCATATGCTGCCAGAATGAACGAAAACACTCACGCAAAAATACTTATTGCAAACTATGCTGCAAAATATCTCGAGGTGGGACGGTCAATTTTCATCGATTCAGGCTCCACCATCCAGAAAATGATCCCGTTTATCAATAACGAGCATTTCACCTTTACTACCACAAGCCCTATGACTGCCCTTGAGCTTTGTCGTATCGGCAATCCCGCAGTTAATCTCGTTGGCGGAAGGCTTGACCGCGACTATCAGTCAGTCTCCGGCCCTCAGGCAATGCACTTTCTCGCAGACGTTAATATCGACATTGCGTTTCTCTGCCCCTCGGGCCTTTCCATTGAAAGCGGATTTACGGGGGGAAATTACACAGAATGCGAGCTTAAGCGTACCGTTGCCACAAAGGCGCGCAAGGTCATAATGCTTATGGACTCCTCAAAGGTGGATAAAAGTCTCCCCTATACCTTCTGTCACCTCGACTCCGTTGACACGCTTATCTGCGATGCCCCCCTGCCCGAAAATATAGTTCAGGCGGCAAAGGCGGCGGGAGCTGAAGTGATAATCGCAAAGGAACAGTAAAAAATAAAAATTATATATACGAAAGGAATGATCAGTATGGCAAATCCCGTAATTATGCCGCGTCAGGGTCAGAGTGTTGAATCCTGTATCATCACAACGTGGCATAAAAAGGTGGGCGATGCAGTAGCGGAGGGCGATATCCTCTTCTCCTACGAAACAGACAAGTCCGCCTTTGATGAAAAATCACTTTTCTCAGGCACTATGCTGGCTATTCTCTGCGAAGAAGGAGACGTTGTTCCCTGTCTTGATAACGTTTGCGTTATCGGCGAGGCAGGCGAGGACGTTTCTGCATTCACAGGAGGCAGCGCACCCGCAGAAGAAGCAAAGGAGGAAGCGGCGGCAGCACCCGAGAAGAAGGCGGATGCTCCCGTATCTACTGCAAATGAGGCTGCAAGCGGAGACAGGATCAAAATCTCCCCCAGAGCAAAGGCTCTCGCACTTAAGACCGGCGTTGATATGACAGCCGTTGTTCCCACAGGTCCTCACGGAAGGATAATCGAGCGCGACATCAATGCAGCTCTCGACAAGGGCGCAACCGCAACTATCGCGGCAGTTGAGGACTTCCTTAGCGGCAAGGCTCCCGTTACTATCCCCGCAACAGAGGCAGATGCACCCGCAGTCGCTCCCGCACCTGCAGTTATTGAGGCTGAATACGAAGAGGTTCCCATGTCCGGCGTTCGCCGCGCAATTGCAAGAAGCATGCACGCTTCCCTCTCCGAAATGGCTCAGCTCACTCTCAACGCTTCCTTCGACGCTACCGCTCTTATGGAGTGGCGCAAAACTCTCAAGGCAGGCGGCGAGGCTATGGGTCTTGGAAAGATCTCTCTCAACGATATGGTTATGTATGCCGTATCCAGAGTTCTTCTCGACCATCCCACACTTAACGCGACTCTCGTTGATAACACGATGCGTCTTTACAAGCACGCAAACGTTGGTATGGCAGTTGATACCGACCGCGGTCTTCTCGTTCCCACCATCTTCAAGGCAGACGAGCTCTCCCTTGCAGAGTTTGCAAAGGCTACAAAGGCGGCGGCTGCAAAGGCAAGAGAGGGTGCACTTACTCCCGATGAGATGTCAGGCGGCTCCTTCACAGTTACAAACCTCGGTTCTCTCGGAATCGAGAGCTTTACTCCCGTTATCAATCCTCCTCAGACAGCTATTCTCGGCGTTTGCGCTATCACAAACCGCCTGAAGGCTGACGGCACGGTCTACCCTGCAATGGGTCTCTCCCTTACCTTTGACCACAGAGCAGTTGACGGCGCGCCTGCTGCAAAGTTCTTAAAGGACCTCTGCACAGCGCTTGAAAACTTCAGCCTTCTTCTTGCTAAATAATAGGGGGATATATGACGTACGATCTTATAATTCTGGGTGGCGGCCCTGCAGGCTATAATGCCGCAGAAAGAGCCGCGCACAACGGTATGACCGTTGCTCTCTTTGAGGAAAGAGCCCTCGGCGGCGTTTGCCTCAACGAGGGATGTATTCCCACAAAGACGCTTCTTAATTCTGCAAAGATATATGAAAGCGCTCTCCACGGCGACGCATTCGGCGTAACAGTTCAGGGTGCTTCCATCGACCACGCAAAGGTTGTTGACCGCAAGGACAAGGTAGTTAAGACCCTTGTTGGCGGCGTTGGCGCAAAGATGCGCGGCGCCAAGGTAAAGGTCATCACAGCAACCGCCGAGATCACTGCAAAGGGCCCCGAGGGCTTTACAGTGGAGGGCGGCGGCGAAAAGATCTGCGCTGCAAAGCTTCTTATCTGCACAGGCAGTGAGGCGGCAGTTCCCCCTATCCCCGGTCTCAGAGAGGCAGTGGCTGCGGGACTTGCAACCACGAACCGTGAGATACTTGACCTGAGAGTTGTTCCAAAGAAGCTCTGCGTTATCGGCGGCGGCGTTATCGGCCTTGAAATGGCTTCCTATTTCGCAACCATCGGAACTGAGGTTACCGTAGTTGAAATGCTTGATAAGATCGCAGGTCCCACAGACCGCGATATCTCCGCGATCCTTCAGAAGAACCTTGAAAAGAAGGGCATCAAATTCCTTCTCGGAGCAGGTGTTTGCAAGGTAAGCGGCAAGGCAGGCGCCGGTGTGGTCGAATGCAAGAAGGGCGACGAAACAATCACCCTTGACTGCGACACTATCCTCGTTTCTACAGGCAGACGCGCACGCACACAGGGCATCGGCCTTGAGAAAATGGGCGTTATGTGTGAGCGCGGCGCTATCGTTACAAGCGAGTGCGGCAGAACCAGCGTTCCCGGCATCTGGGCCGCAGGCGACGTTAACGGAAAGAGCATGCTCGCTCACACAGCTTACCGCGAGGGCGAGGCTGCTGTTAACGATATGCTTGGCATAAAGGACCGCGTAGACTACCGCGCTATCCCCGCAGTTATCTACACAAAGCCCGAGATCGGAACCGTTGGCGAGACTCTTGAATCCGCCAAGAAGGCAGGTTTCAACGCAAAGGAAGAGACCGTATCTCTTCGCTACAGCGGCAGATACATTGCTGAGGTAGAGGACGGCGACGGTATCGTGAAGATCGTCACCGATGCTGACCACGGAACCATCCTCGGTGTTCATATGATCGGCTCATATGCCTCCGAGATCATCTACGGCGCGGCTATTATGGTTGCAGAGGAGCGTCGCTTTAAGGACGTTCAGAAGATAGTATTCCCCCATCCCACGGTATGCGAGGTCATCCGTGAGGGTATGTTCATGATAAAGTAATAAAAGGAGTGTTTAAAAATGCCTAAGAGTCAATATATCAGCCCTGAAAAAGCTTTTGAAAAGGGCTTCCTTGAAATCAATAAGATCCCCCTTTGCCAGTACGATGCTTCCCTTGAGGATGAGAAGAAGATCTACACAAAGGAAGACTTCCTCCGTATCTACCGTGATATGAGGATCATCCGCGAGTTCGAGACAATGCTCAACGAGATCAAGACAAAGTCTGTTTACAACGGCGTTGAGTACAACAACCCTGGCCCCGCTCACCTTTCCATCGGTCAGGAGGCAAGCGCTGTAGGTCAGGCTTACTGCCTCGATATCAACGACTTTACATTCGGCTCCCACCGTTCCCACGGTGAGATCCTTGCTAAGGGTCTTTCCTCTATCCACAAGCTCACAGAGGAAGAGCTTTACGACATTATGAAGGAGTTCCTTGGCGGAAATATCCTTTCCGTTGTAGAAGCAAGACAGGAGGCTGACAAGAAGGGCAATATCAAGGATCTTGCTATCGACTTCCTTCTTTACGGCGCTCTCGCTGAGATCTTTGCCCGCACCACAGGCTTTAACCGCGGTCTCGGCGGCTCCATGCACGCTTTCTTCATTCCCTTCGGTATCTTCCCCAACAACGCTATCGTTGGCGGCGCGGCTCCCGTAGCTCTCGGCGCAGCGCTCTATAAGAGAGCAAACCAGAAGAAGGGTATCGTTATCGCAAACTCAGGTGACGGCGCTCTCGGCCGCGGACCTGTTCTTGAGGCTATCAATATGTCCACAATGGACCAGATCACAAAGCTCTGGGGCATGGACGGCAAGTATTCCGATGCAGGAATGCCTATCCTCTTTAACGTATTCAACAACTTCTACGGCATGGGCGGCCAGACAAAGGGCGAGACCATGGGCTGGGACGTTGCAGCTCGTCTCGGCGCAGGCTTTAACCCCGAGAACCTCCACGCTGAGAAGGTAAACGGCTACGATCCTCTCGCTGTTATCGACGCTACAACAAGAAAGAAGCAGCTTCTCGTTGAGGGTAAGGGTCCCGCGCTTCTTGAGGTTGCAACATACCGTGTGTCCGGTCACTCCCCCTCTGACTCCTCCACATACAGAAGCGTTGAGGAGATCGAAGAGTGGCAGGCTAACTGCCCCATCGCCGCATACCGCAGAAAGATGGTAGAGGGCGGCATCGCAACTGACGATGAGTTCGCAGCAATCGAGGAAGAGATCATCAGAAGAACAACAAAGATCTGCGCAATGGCCGTAGACCTTGAGATCTCCCCCAGAATGGATCTTTCAAAGACTCCCGATATGATCTCCTCCATTATGTTCTCAAATACCAATACTCCTTCCATGGATCCCGAAAGAGCTCCCGACGTTCTCGCTCCCAAGGAAGACAACCCCAGAGTAAAGCAGCTTGCTACAAAGGCAAGATACGCATTCGACGAAAACGGCAAGGCTATCCCCAAGATCAAGCAGTTCGGCGTTCGTGACGGTATCTTTGAGGCAATTTACGACAAGTTCTACGAGGATCCCACCCTTATCGCTTACGGCGAGGACAACCGTGACTGGGGCGGCGCATTCGCAGTTTACCGCGGCCTTACAGAGGCTCTACCCTACCACCGCTTCTTCAACTCTCCCATTTCCGAGGCTGCAATAGTAGGCTCCTCCGTTGGTTATGCAATGGCAGGCGGCCGCGCTATCGTTGAGCTTATGTACGCTGACTTTATCGGCTGCGCAGGCGACGAGATCTTTAACCAGCTCTCCAAGTGGCAGTCTATGTCTGCAGGTATCCTCAAGATGCCCGTAGTAGTTCGTGTATCCGTCGGCTCAAAGTACGGCGCTCAGCACTCTCAGGACTGGACAGCGCTCTGCGCTCATATCCCCGGCCTTAAGGTATGCTTCCCCTCCACTCCTTACGATGCTAAAGGTCTTATGGCGGCAGCTCTTAACGGCACTGACCCCGTTATCTTCTTCGAGAGCCAGAGAATCTACGACAAGGGCGAAGAGTTCCACAAGGGCGGCGTTCCTACAGAGAGCTACGAGGTTCCCTTCGGCGAGCCCGACGTTAAGCGCGAGGGTAAGGACGTTACTATCCTTACTATCGGCGCAGTTCTCTACCGCGCACTTGATGCAGCGAAGATCCTTGAGGAGAAGTACGGCATTTCCGCTGAGGTCATCGACTCCCGTTCTATCGTTCCCTTCAACTATGAAAAGGTCGTTGAGAGCGTAAAGAAGACAGGCAAGATCGTAATTGTAGGCGACGCCTGCGACCGCGGAAGCATTATGAGAGATATGGCCTCCAACATTACAGAAATGGCATTTGATTACCTTGATGCTCCTCCCGCAGTATTCGGTTCCCGCAACTGGATCACACCTGCGTTTGAGTTTGAGAAGTACTTCTTCCCCCAGGCAGAAGGCATTATCGACGTTATCAACCAGAAGCTCATGCCCATCCCCGGCTACGTTAACACCATCAACGAGTCTGAGATCGAGCACATGAACAGATCTAAGGTTGGACTTTGATCCAAATAAAAAACGCCCTTCGGGGCGTTTTTTTTATTTGGATCAGCTAAATTCGCGATCGCGAGCTAAATTGACACAAGGTCAGCTAAATGCCTGCGGCGCTAAATTGGCTTCGCCAGCTTTAAGCGAATTTAATTTAGCTTCACCGCGTGAAATTTAGCCGCAAAGCAATTTAGCTACGTAGCGTAGCGAAGTAATTTAGCTAAAAATTTTTATTCAAATATCAATATCAATTCCAAATCTGTTATTTGGCTTCTTCTTTTCTCCTCGCAGTTTCTTTACTCCTTCACTGTTTTCCTGTTTTCTCTTCGCTGAAATATAAAATAAAAGTGAAACAACAATATAGATAATAAACTGTATGATCGGAAAGATGATCTTCTTTTGAAGCGGTGCCCCTTCAGGTCCAAAAAAGCAATTTACCATAAACATTTCCGAGGGAAATAACTGCAAAAAGACAAGAGCTCTTCCATTCATTACAGCATAAAGAATAACATATATTACTCCACATATGATCATATTGAAAACCGGAATGCCTGTTGAAAACTCCTTTGAGCCACGATTAAGCTCTTCTCCAAGTTTTTTTGATACCTTAGCAAGCGAAGCACATATTATTATGCTTAAAATCAACCACACAATAAAGCATTGAAGCGAATGTCTGTCTGGTAAAATAAACTTTGCCGCCATCTGCAAAACTCCGCTTCCCAGAGCAGTGACAAACGAAGCAATTACCAAAGTGGGCAGCCATAATGCCAAAAATTTAAAATTATTTTTCATAGTCAAAATCAGTAACCTTTTTCGTAAGTTCAATAAATCTTTCGTGATTTTTTAAAATATCAAATACAGGATTATCAAGCTTTATAAAAATTCTTTTCTTGTTATCTCCGAATTTCCAATAGAAATTTTTGTCAACGTCACAAAGCAAAGGTGTATTCAGTCTTTTGTTCAGAACAAATTGAGAGATGACCTTCGTATCATACTCTACCATTTTTTCTATCATATCCAATGCATCACCGATTCGTTCCTGCTCCGCATACAATACCGCTAAAAGGCAATAGATGTCGCCACGCTCTCTGCTGTGAAAACGGGGGACAGGATCTTCATCCTTGCAAATGAGATCAATAACGGACAACGCCTGCTTCAATGTATACTCAGTATTCACATAGTCTCTCAGATGATGATAACTGATGGCGATGGCTACAAGATCATCAAGCATAGCGTCAAAATGAAAGGCAAAATCAGTTTGCCAATATTTGTTTTCTTTCTGATAGTCCTTCTCAAAATGCGCAATATAAGCTTTCATTTCGTGAACAGTCATATCGGCTCTCCACGGAAATTCCTTTGCGTGAGCCTCTGCCGCTTCAAAATTACCGTAAGCGGAGTGGAGCATGACCATTATCATATGAGCGCGAAGTATATTCGTAGTGTTTTTGCCGTATTTAATAACGATATTTGCCTGACGTACACACTCTTTATATATCGCTTCCCCGTTTTCAGCGTCATAAACATCATTTTCGGGATACGCCAACGATATTCCGGCCTCAAGAGAATAAGAAAGCAAGACGGTGTTACCGGGATAGTCCTTCAATCCCTTTTGAAGCTCGTCATACCATGCTTTTACACATTCCCGACTGGCAGGATACGTGATCTTTGACTGTGCTCTTTCGATTATCTTCTTTACCTCCTCGGCATCATTTCTGCCGGAAATTCCAAACAGCACGTCAGTGCTCACGTTGAAAACCGTTGCAAGGGGAATTACCTGTGAAATATCGGGCATTCCCGTGTCATTCTCCCATTTGGAGATCGCCTGAGAGGTTACACCCAACTGCTCAGCAAGCTCGTCTTGGGTCAGGTTTCGCTCCTTGCGAAGCCTTCTTATTATCTGTCCCATCGTTTCTTTCATAGTTACATCCTCCATATCGAAACGGTCCATGTGACAATCACATTATTACATACAAGCAGTGTTAATTGAAGCGACGCAAAAGATAGTATCACTCAACGCTCCGTTGAGTATATTGTATCACAGATTTGTGAAAGAGTGGTACTCAAGATGTTTTATCTGTACATTGGTAGGGACAGGCGTCCCCGACTGTCCTATACAGACGGAACGCCCTGCGGTAAATATTGTTTCGTTATCAGGACAGTCGGGGACGCCTGTCCCTACAACAACGTATACCTTTCGTCTCCGTATGTGCATAAAATCTTGTTTACACATCAACGTACTCTTGTTCTTGATAAATCCAACCAACGGTTGTATAATTATATAAAAACAGTATGTGGACTGAAGACGGAAATCGTATTATAATCAAGGCAAAGAGGTGAGAAAATGGAGCTTATAGGAAAGAAAATCAGAAATTTGAGAAAATCCAAGGGACTTACACAGGAGGAACTGGCAGAAAAGCTTGCCGTTACGTCTCAGGCGGTAAGCAAATGGGAAACAGGACTGTCATCTCCCGACATTTCCATACTTCCTGTGGTTGCCCGTTTCTTTAATATCACTATGGACGAATTATTCAACTACCGTTTGGATTCTTTGACCTACAAGGAGCGTTTTATCCGCTTTATGGCAGACAACGGTGTTCTAAAATTCGGAGAATTTAAGCTGAAAAGCGGTCGCATTTCTCCCTATTTTATTAATACCGAAAGGTATTCCTCGGGCAGTCAGCTTTCAAAGATCGGCGAGTTTTACGCAGAGTGTATAAGAGACAATAACATTTCAACAGATCTGCTAATTGCCAACACTCACAAGGAAATACACATCATCACAGCCATAGGCATGGTCATGTATCAGAAATACGGAATAGATATCAACTACTGCATCGAAAACAAAATAGGAAAGCCCACCTCTCCCCGCGACGAGATAACGGTCATCAAGGACACCCTTGCATCGGGAGATACCTTGCGCTGGATATTTGAAAACGTACGCGAAAATACGGGCAAATACCCCTCAAACGTAGTCCTTTCCGTGGACAGGCTTGAAATGGGGCTTTACAGCAGCATGAATACGTCCCGCGAGATCGAAGAGGAATACGGTGTAAAGATCCACTCTATCGTTACCGTGGACGATATTATTAAGGCTATCGAGAACCGCGTCATCGCAGGACATGAGTATCTGGACGCTATGAAAGAATACAAAGAAAGATACAGAGGTAGATAATGAAAAAGCTTTATTTAATGGCAAAGGGACACACTCTCCGTTTTCCTAACGGAAACGAGCCCTTTCAGATAACCACAAGGATTCTCGAAGAGTGCGGCGAGGTAGCGCAGGAAGTGAACCGTCTTGAAAAAAGCGGGATAAAAGAGTTAAAGCATGGCACAGCAAGCAAAGCAGACCTTGCAAACGAAATACGTCAGGCAATGATGTGTCTTGCTCAGCTTGCACAGTATTATGAATGCGAAGACGAGGTAGCCGCAGCGATCGACGATTCCATTGCCCGACTGCAAAGGGACGGTGTTTTGTAATGGCTTCATGGATGATACATTTAAGAGTTGCAGACATTCTGCTCTCTCGCATTGACGGTCTTTTTGAAATGGAATTTGTTGTTGGCAATCTTGCCCCCGACAGCGGTGTACCAAACGCCGATTGGTCAGATTTTTCTCCAAGTCCCGTCATATCTCATTTCAAAGCCGAAAACAGCGAAGGACGGGTGACCACCTGCCCCGAAAAATATATCGCTTCTCATTTCACAAAGGAAATGCAAAAGAGCTATACCAAAGAGCAGTTTTCCTTTTATCTCGGATACCTCGTCCATCTATTAACCGACGTTTTATGGGTCAAAAACACTTTGCCCCTGTGCGCATCAAAAGCTCCCGAGGAATACAGCGCCGATCCCAAGGGCATCGTTTGGAAATGGAAAAAGGATTTCTTTGATCTTGATGCGCTTTATCTTATGGAAAATCCCGATTTTCGAGCATTTCGCATATACGAAGGTGCAAAGGGTTTTGTCAACGAATATCTTGACATTTTCTCTCCCGATGCCTTTGACCAAAAGAGAGAATATATCGTCAATTTTTACCGTCAGAAAAGAACCGATCTTTACCGCGATTACGTTTATTTCACGAAAGAAGAGGCCGATCGCTTCGTCGCATTTGCGACAGAAGAGATAGAAAGGATGCTTGAAAAACACATTAAATAATAAAAAAGAGCAGTTGCTGTGCAACTGCTCTTTTAAGTTAGCCTTTTATTTCTTCAACGGCTTCCTTAAGGTCCTCGTATTCAAGGGCGCTTACAAACACCTTTGAAACTACGCCCTTTTCATCAAGAATGACTGTATAGGGGTATGTTCCGCGTCCGCCGAGGAGGCCGTAATAGCCTTCAAGCTCAAGATCGCGGGCGAAGGTTATTTCGCTGTCGTGATAATACTCCTTGATATATGCGGGGGCTGTATCGGAAACCATTTCCGTATGAACGGCAATTACAGAAACCTCATCCTTATACTCGGCTGCTATCTTATCAAAATAAGGGAGCTCTGCAACACAGGGTGTACACCAGGTTCCCCAGAAATTGATGACGGTGATCTTTCCCGTCTTCGTGGGATCCACGGTCTCTTCCTTGATGCCGTCACCCTCGATAATGAGAAGATCTGCGCCGTAGCAAAGGTCACCCACCTCATTGCCCTGCTCTGCATCTCCGACATTGGGATCGGGCTGACGCTTATCCTCAAGATTCCAGTAATATACAAGAGCAAAGCCGAGAAGGCCTGCAAGGAGGACTGCTGCGATGCTTCGGGTGATGGTACGCGCTTTTTTGTTGCCCTCAATAGCATCGTAAAGGTTTTCCTTCTTCTTTCCGATTTTGGGGCCCTTCCATTTTATAGCCTTCGTGGGGCACACGCCGACGCACTCGCCGCAGGCGATACACTCAGCATCTCCTACCTTCTTAATGTCCATCTTACAGTGATTTACGCAGAGATTACAGTGGGTACACTTATGCTCCTCGATCTTCACTCCGAAGAGGGAAATGCGGTTAAACAGGCCGTAAAGAGCGCCAAGGGGGCAAATGAAACGGCAGAACATTCTGAATATGAACACACACGCAACCATAATGGCTACGAGAAGCAAGAACTTCCACGTAAAGAGGGGGCCGAGCATTGAAAAGTAGCTCTCGTTTACCTTGTTTGCAAGGAGGCCGATGCCGCCCTCTAAAGTTCCTGCGGGACATATGTACTTACAGAATGCAGGGAGGGGAGTGTCGCGGAAAGCGTACATAATAGGTACGATGAACACGAAGAACACAAGGACTATATACTTAAAAAATGAAAGAACGCGGGTCACGGGATTCTTTTTCAGCTTGGGAGTCTTTATTTTATAGAAGAGCTCCTGAACAAGTCCGAAGGGACAGAGCCAGCCGCAGATCATTCTTCCAAAGAGGATGCAGTACAGAAGAAGGATGCCGCCGACGTAAAACATTGTGCTTTTTCCGGCAGAGAAGGAGCCCTGCAGAGATCCTATGGGACAGGCTCCCACAGCACCGGGGCAGGAGTAGCAATTTATGCCGGGAACGCACATTTTTTTGGTGTCTCCCTGATAGATATTTCCGCTGGCAAAGCCCTTCAGATTTGCATTGAAAAGAAGGGCAAAATAGAGCTGCATAAGCTTTCTTTTCGTGGGCTTCAGAGCCTTTAATTTATCAAAAAACTTTCTCATTTTTTGCCTCCTTAACCAAGTCCGATGCACTCTGTGCAAATGTTCACAGCCTTTGTCATAACGTCGGAAAATCCGCCGCTCACAGCGCCGCAAACAAGAAGAACAACGGCAATTGCCAAAATTGCTATTTTCCCTACTGCCGCAAGGACTTTGAGAGTTTTTTCGTTCTTTGATTTTTTCTCGGATTCGCCCTTTTTATCGGGGATCTTTTTGAGGAGAGAGATCTCCTTTTCAAGGCTCTTTTCGCAGTAGAAATTCACGAAAACCGAGTAGGCTCCGGATGCAAAAATGCAGGGTGCGAGAACGGTCATCATGAAGATCACGCTTCTGTTTATCTCACTCTGATGATACCTTGAAAAATCAAGGGCAAAGAAGAGAAAAACAACGGCGCAAACAAGCACCAGAAAAGCTCTCAGAATACGGTGGAGCCTTCTCTTTTTTTGCTCCTTTTCTATAGCCTCGCAAAGGCCCTTTTCGCACTGGCAAAGATCCTTTTTTGAAAGAAGCTTCCTTCTTATATGTACGTTATCGCGAAGGGGCTTTTCCTTTTTTCCTTTCAGGGGAGAGATAAATTCGTATATGAATCCTCCGACTATCATTGCAACGGTGATATACATGGGAATTGCAATATACGAGAACACTTCCTGCACGATCTCTCTCGTATACACCCCTTTTCCGTAATATACGTACAGACATCCTGCAACAAGACAAGCGCCCGATATAAAAATAAGAGCACTCAAAATTATATTAAAAATTCGGTGTAGTCGATTAGTTGTATCTTTTGTCATAAATAAGCCTCCATAGATACTTTTCTTTGTAAAACAGTATAGCACAATATTATTAAATTGTAAATAATATTTCTGAAATCGAAAAAATATATGCAAAAACCTTGAATTTTGTCTGTAAATGATGTAGTATAGATTGGAGTGTCTTTTGGACAAAAATTATAATAAATATAATATATATAAGTAAGGAGATTTTCACAAGAAATGGAGAAAACAAAGTTCACAAAACGGCTTGGTTCATGCGTATCATTCCTGCTCATTATTTCAATGATCCTTGGAATGGTTGCAGTTCCCGTAAGTGCTGCTTCTGAGTTTGATGCATCATTCATCAACAAGCTCAACGGCCTTACCCCGAACTACAAGGATTATCTTGATAATTCCGTCATGTTCAAGCTCCCCGAACACATAGGAGAAAATGAGGACATCTCCGTCATCATTACAGTTGACGACGTTGCTCTTATGGACACCTATGAGGGAACCGATAAGACTATGAGCTTTTCGGATTACGTTGCGGACAGCGAAGAGGCTGCCGCAATGAAAAAGAGCATCGCAGAGAAGAAAGAGGAGATCCTCGCTTCTCTCGATGAAAAAGACATAGCATATAAGACCGGAGAGAACTACAGCACAGTTCTTTCAGGCTTTGAGCTCGTCATCAAGGCAAGAGACTTTGAGGCGACCTGCAAGTCCCTCGGCGACGGTATGGATATCATGGTCGGCGAGGTATACAACACCTGCGAAACCGAGCTCGTTGAAAACGAGGTCAAGGTGTTCGATACAGGTATCTTCGATTCCTCTGACGCTGGCTATGACGGAAGCGGTATGGTAGTTGCGGTTCTTGACACAGGTCTTGACTCCAACCACACAGCATTCTCCGTTGATAACTTCACAAGCGAGCACCTCGGCCTTACTTACGAGGACGTTAAGAAGGTGATCAAGGATACCGCTGCAAGCGAGCTTCTCGACGGTCTTACCGTCGACGACGTTTACATCAACGAAAAGGTTCCCTTCGGATTTGACTATTCAGATGAGGACCCCGACGTTTACTCCACCCACAATAACCACGGTACTCACGTATCCGGCGTTATCGTAGGTAACGACGAAACTATCCGCGGCGTTGCCCCCAACGCACAGCTCGTATCCATGAAGATCTTCTCAGACGTTATGGATACTGCAAGAACCTCCTGGATCCTTGCGGCCCTTGAGGACTGCGTTGTTCTCGGCGTTGACGTTATCAATATGTCCATCGGTACAGCCTGCGGCTTTGCCCGCGAGTCTGACGAGGAAAAGGTTGACGGTATCTACGATAAGATCCGCAACGCCGGCATCAGCATGATCGTTGCAGCCTCCAACAGCTACTCCTCTGCATTCGGCTCTGAGGCTAACGGTAACCTTGGCCTTACTTCAAACCCCGATACAGGTACGGTAGGCTCCCCCTCCACATATGACGGCGTTATGTCCGTTGCATCCATCGCGGGCGCTGAGACACCTTACATCCAGTACGACGGTAAGATCATCTACTTCGTTGAGTCCTCCGATGCTTCCGGTGAGGAAAACAAGTTCTGCGAGACTCTTCTCGGCGACAAGGATTCCGTTGAAATGGAATATATCCTTATCCCCGGTGTAGGACGCAGCGCTGACTATACGGGAATCGACGTCAAGGGCAAGATCGCCCTCGTCAGACGTGGTTCCAACACATTCGAGGAAAAGGCCCTTATCGCTGAAGAGCAGGGCGCTGCCGGTATCGTTATCTATAACAACGTTTCCGGTGATATCAAAATGAATGTCGGAGATGCCAAGCTTGCTGTTTGCTCCATTTCTCAGGACGACGGTGAGATGCTTGCGGCAAAGAAGTCCGGAAAGCTTAAGTTCAGCACAAAGCAGACCTCCGGTCCCTTCATTTCCGACTTCTCCTCCTGGGGCCCCACACCTGACCTCAGAATCAAGCCCGAGATCACAGCTCACGGCGGAAGCATCCTTTCCTCCGTTACAGGCGGCGGATACGACAGACTTTCCGGTACTTCAATGGCTTGTCCCAACCTTGCAGGCGTTGTCGTGCTTCTCAGACAGTATGTTGTTGAAAACTTTGAGGATATCGCAGACGATAATCTCAAGGTAAACGCTATGGTAAACCGTCTTCTTATGTCTACGGCGGATATCGCTCTCGGCAAGAACGGTCTTCCCTACCCCGTAAGAAAGCAGGGCGCAGGTCTTGCAAACCTTACAGCCTCCATCGAGACTCCCGCTTACATCTCCACATACGATACAGACGGCAATCTCATGGATAAGGCAAAGCTTGAGCTTGGAGACGACCCCGAAAAGAAGGGCGTTTACGAGATGAGCTTCACCATCAATAACTTCGGCAAAAAGAAGGTTACATATAAGCTTGACTCTTACGTTACGACTGAGGGCGTAAGTGATACCAAGACAAACGCAGGTAAAACAACGGTTACCGAGGAATCCTACCTCCTCGAGGGCGCCGAGATGGAGATCATCTCCGTTGAGGGCGGCAAAAAGAGCGGCGACAAGATCAAGGTAGCTGCCGGCAAGGAAGCTAAGGTAACAGTCAAGATCACACTTTCCAAGGAAGACAAGAAATATCTTAACGATTCCTTTGAAAACGGTATGTACGTTGAGGGCTTCATCACTCTTGAAGCAAAGGGTGGTACAGATATCGACCTTAACGTTCCTTACCTCGCTTACTACGGCGACTGGACCAAGGCTCCCCTCTTTGACCTCACATTCTACGATACTAACGCAGATGAGCTTGACGACGGTATCGATCCCGAGGACAAGACTATGGCTGACGCTTACGCTACACGTCCCGTCGGCGGCGTTGAGGAAGACTTTGTAAGCTACCTCGGCTCCTACTACTTCCTTCAGGATCCCAAGGATATGGTCATCTCCGCAAATGAGAACTATATCGCCCTCTCCAATCAGGAGGGTACGGTCCACTCCCTCCGCTTCGTTTGGGCAGGTATGCTCAGAAACGCAGCTAAGATCGTTATCACCATCACAGACGATACTACAGGCGAGGTCATCTTCGAGAAGGAAGAGATCGACGTGCGCAAGTCCTACAGTGACGGCGGCGCCTCCATCTACCCCGCAAACGTAAAGATCGAGTTCGATACAAGTGAGTATAATCTGGAAAACAACTCTGAGTATACTGTAAAGCTCGTAGGCTACCTTGACTACGGCAAGGATGGCGGTCTTAAGACAAACAAGAACAACACCTTTGAGTTCCCCCTCGTTGCAGACTTTGAGGCTCCTACTGTTACAGACGTTGAGTACTACTACGAGTACGACAAGACTCTTAAGAAGAACCGTCTCTACGCTGAGGCTCTCATTTACGATAACCACTACGCAATGTGCTCTCAGCTCGGTTACGTTACTATGGGTGAGGATGAAAACGGAAACGCTGCACCTGAGCTCAAGGGCTTTGAGCAGTTCATGACTCCCATTTACTCTGAACGCAACAGCACCACCCGCGTAAAGCTTGAGCTCACAGATTACGTATACGACATCAAGAACCTTGCTACAAATAAGAACAGCTTCGTTCTTACGGTTTACGACTACGCTCTTAACTACGCAACATACGA
>JAFQDC010000012.1 GCA_017416205.1 Clostridia bacterium
CCCGAGCACAAAAATCCACCTCCCTCTCGATGGAAGATATTGATACTTAGGTCCTCGCTTCTGCGAGGACAGAGCGAGCACGTGAAGATGACGGTCAGCACTCGCTCACGCTCGCGGAGGGAGGCTCTGCTTAATTTGCCTTTTGCACCTGTAAAATCTCGGTATTCCTGATTTTTCGCTACCGTTCTGATATACGGACGTGCAATGCACGCCCCTACAATAAAGCTCTGCAAACTCTCCCTCGCGTCATCTTGAGTGAAGCGAAGCGGAATCGAAACCCGCAGGGCAAATGCGGAGCATTTGGATCTCGCGACGGGTTATCTTAAGTCTAAAGCATTCCTGCCGCCAGATCCCACCCGTGGTGCCCTCCCTATGGTCGGGTTCGACTACAGAAACACCCCACTGGGGTGTTTCTTCCGCTCAGGATGACGGCGGGGGATGTTTCGCTGCGATTTACAATTTCAAACAACTCGTCAAACCCAAATTTGACGGAATAAATACCCGTAAAAGAGCGTGATCCGAAAAAATGCATTTTCCCGGATCACGCTCTACTATATTTTTTATTATTTATCTTTTTTCAAAAGCTTACGGATGCTGTTTCGCACAGAGTCAAGACCGGGAGCTGAGGATTCACCGAAAACGCATCTGTATACAAAATGCTCGCAGTTGTTGTGAAGGATATTATAATCACCCTCGCCAATGCAGGACAGGGCATACTCGCATATTTTGTCCCGCGAACGGCTCTTTGCTTTTTCACTTAAAGTGAGACAAGCGCGCTCAACCTCGCCGGAGGCTGTAAAGGTGTGTATTCCGTCGCAGAGAACACGCACGTCAGCGGCATTGTGAACGGCGTCCTCAGAAAGACCGAACTGTACTACGGTATCGTCGTCAATATAGATGCCGTAATGGTAGTAAAATCTGTGCTTGACTCTGATAATATCGCCCGCCTCAGGCAAAGATACTTCCCATTTCATCAGAGCTTTGCCTCAATGGCGCGAATAACGTCTGCCACTGTCTCCATATTAGCAAAATCAGAGTTTTCAAACTTGATCTCGAATTCCTCTTCAAGACCCATAACCATATAAAGCATAGCAATGGAGTTCATCTCAAGATCGCTTTTAAGGTTGTCTGTTTCCTTGATAGCGGAGGAGTCGATCTCTCCTTCAAACACGCTGTCAAGCACCTGTCTCATTCTTTCAACTGTATTCATATATATCTCCTTAGTGTATAGTCAAGTATTTGCCGTATATTACTTTTTATATTCACAAGCCGCCTCACAAACGGACTTCAGCACCTTCATTTCAGAGAGAAGCTCCTCGGTCATTGCGTCAATATCCTGCATGGAGGGGAATTTCTTCCGGCATTTTTCCTTAGGGTCAAAGCTGTCGCCGATAACAACGACTTTTCGCTGCCACCAATGCTCTCTCTGAGAAAGATAAACGGGAATGATGGGAACCCCCGCGCGGACTGCAAGAAGTACGGCTCCTGCCTTGAAGGTCTCAAAGTTTCCGCTTCGCTGTATCTGACCTTGGGCAAATATTGCAAGAAGATGGCCTCCCTTGACGATATCGCTTGCAGTTCTCATTGCCTCAACATCGGCAATAGTCCTGTCGATCTTGATACAGCCCATGCCGCGCATCAAAGTAGATGTTATGCCCCGTCCCATAACCACCTCGGAGGCAAAGAAGAACACTCGCCTGTAAAGAAAGGTGGTAATGAGAGCTATGGGGTCAAGCATGGCAATGTGATTTGAAACGATAACGGCGCCGCCCCGAAGCTTTCTTTTGTATTTATTGCCGTTTCTGTCAAGCTTTTTTGTACGGTAGCCTATCTTGAATATGTTGCAAACGAGCCTTCCGAAATCCATGGGAAGATGGCGGATATCAAAAAGCTTTCCGTATTTTGAAGTTTTCATTTTGCGTTCTTTAACCTTTCAAGCTCTCTTTTCATTTCATCCATCCGCGCCTTGAGCTTTTCTGTGATCTCCCCGATCTCCTTGTCGGAGGGGTTCTCGGAGGTGCACCAGTCGCGGATATTGATCTCCTTTCCGAAAAGAACGTGAGTTCTTTTGAAAAGGCCGTAGTTTCCGTCAATGCAAACGGGAATTATGGGAGCGTCGGTCCTGAGGGCAATGTATACGATGCCCGGCTTGAAGGGAAGGTTCTTTTCGCCTCTGGGAAGTCGCCCCTCGGGAAAGACTCCAACAGTGCCGCCCCGATCAAGAATGTCAAGTGCTTTTCCTACAAAGCTGAAATCGTATGCATCACGGTCAACGCGTATTCCGCCCATTGCATAAAGAAATCTTGAGAGAACGGGTCGCCCGTCAAAAAGCACCTCAGCCATAAGAAAGCGCACCGTTCTGAAGTAGAAAAGGGCAAGGTGAAGGGCAAAGTCAAATAGTGACGTGTGATTTGACATTATGATGCAGGGCTTTTTCGGGTGACGCAGAGTCATGTCTCCGCCCTCGCAGTAGATCTTCGTCTTAAAGTAGGCAAGCAAGGGAAGTCCCGTGATCTTTGTAAACCACAGGAATGGATAGTTTGGCTTTTTATCTTTCATATAGCACCGTTAAATGTTTTCTGAAATATATTCTGCAAGCTCCCTGACCGTGTAGCGGTATTTATCGCGCTCAGAGTATTCCGTAATGGAGAACCTGCGGCTAAGCTCGGTAATAATGGAAAAGTACTGAAGGCTTGAGGCAGAAAGCTCGTTAACGATATGAGTGTCGTCTCCCACTTCAGAGGGGGAAATATCAAGCACGGATGCAACTATAGTGCGTATCTCGTCAAACAGGGGAGAGGCGTTGGAATCGTCTTCCTTGCTTTCGCATGATTTCCTTAGTGTGTCGGTAAAGGAGGTCAGAGAAACACTGCCGTCGCCGATAGCTCTCTTGAGATATGCACGTCCAACCTTTACTGCAGTGGGGGGAGAGAGGGGATCTGTTGTAAAATAGAAATCCTTGATCTTCATAGCAGAGCTGAGAGTGTCGTTGACCTTGTAAGCCTCAGCGCAAAGTGCATCAAGCCTTCTTTTGGATAGGAAGGGGTTAACGCTGATAATAAGCGAGAGCCTTTCAGAGTCACCCTCACCGAGTCCCAGAACGGAGAAAGCGTTGCAGTCGGAAAGCTCAAAGCAGGATTCTATAAGATCAGGATCAATGTTCTCGCCGTTTTCGCCGATAATACGGTCTCCCTGCCTGCCCTTGATATAGTAATACCCGTTCTTTTCCTCCATAATGTCACCGGTGAAGAACCAGTCGGAGTTTTCCAGAGGAACACCGTTAACAGTCATCCTCTTGCAGATAGAGCTGCCGCGAACGTAGAGAACACCGTCGTCGTCAAGGCGGTATTCAACACTTGCAACGGGATGACCGATAGAGCCCTCGTTTCTCTTCTTGGGAGTTTTTCTGAGCTCAACACTTGTAATGCCTATCTCAGACATACCGTAGCCGTTGTAAAGAGGATAGCCGAGAGCGTTCATGGTGTACTGGGCAGAGGGGCGCAGAGCGCTTCCGCCGCTGATGCAAAAGAGAACGCTCCTTCCAAAGATCGAGTCTGTAGCCTCGGCTAAAAGCTTTTTGGAAAGGGCGGAACCTGCGCGGGGGAAGAGGTTCTGAAGTGTCGTCGTGATCTTCAGCGCTTTCGTAAGAGTGGCCGTCTTTTTGTCCCCCTTCTTTTTCACCTGCTTCCAAAGCTGCTTTTCAATGGTGTGCCAGAGCATTGGAACTGCAAAAATGTGAGTGACCTCGTGGCGGCGCACGGTTTTCAGAATAGTATCGGGTGAATAATCACGAAGGAAAACGAATGTCCTGCCGTAGAAGGTGAACCAGAAGTAAACGGCAATAAGCCCGAAAATATGATAAAAGGGAAGAAATGCGAGCTGCTTGAGCTCTCCCTTGTAGTGATCTGCAATGCGGGGGCATTCCTTTACGATGGAGCGAGCGCAGAGCACCTGCTCTGAAAGCTCCTTTCCCGTGTAGAAGCAAACTACCTCCTTCATGGTGGTAGCAGATGTGGAGAGGGCGATCTCATTTGCAAATTCTGCGCTGAATTCGGGTTCGTCAGTAGCGGAGAGTGCTCCGGCGTCAATATACTCTCCCGAAAGCTCACCCTGACGGTCTGAAACGATATACCTGATACCAAGGCTTTTGATAATACCGTCGGAAAGCTTTTTGGGGTGGCGGCAGTTAACGAGATAGGGGCGGTTTCCGCTTTTGAGAATAGACCAGAAGGCGGCGATCCAAAGGGGAGAATTCTCCATTTCAAGAGCAACGTAGCCGTCGCACATTCCGATCTTTGCGTAAAGAGCGCGGGAGAGCTTTTCGATCTGAGCCTTCATCTCAGAATAAGAGGTCAGCTTTTTTCTAAAGCCGTCGTTTGTTTCGCAAAGAGTCCTGTTACCGTTTGAAAATATTATATTGTAAAGGGCCTCAAAATCCTTGCTGGAATTTTCAAGGGCCGAGGAATTATTTTCGATCAATGCTTTGAGTTCTTTTTTCATAATAACTCCATCCTTGGAAGGCATAATATACCATTATATAATACTCATCATAATATTATATTATTTATTGTACCTAAAGTCAACAAAAAACGACGATTTGTGATATGAAAAGGCGAACTAAAGAAAAACGAAATGTATGTGTAATGTAAACAAAGTATAAAAACGTAATAAATGCATAAAACAGAATAGATTGGTGATATTGCACATAAAATTTCAAAAAATAATGTAAATAATTGACTTAAAAAAGGGTTGACTATTTGGAAGACCCATGCTATAATATACAAGCACTGAGCGAGAGATTCCCGATCAGAGAGCAATCTGGGTGTGGCGCAGTTGGTAGCGCGCTACCTTGGGGTGGTAGAGGCCGCTGGTTCAAGTCCAGTCACTCAGACCAAAATAACGGATACACCAAGCGGTGTATCCGTTATTTTTATTTGCGTAACTAAATTTGAATCTCCGGTTGAGAACACGCTCCGAGCCGAAGGCGAGGAAGGGGTGGTGCGGGGTTCCCCGAAAGCGAGTGTATGAGCTTTTGGGGGTCCACGGTTGTGGCCACCGGTTAAAGCAGAAAGAGCAGAAGTGGCTGTCTGAAAAGGCAGCCACTTTTTGATATGACCCATCAAATTACGGTTTGACGGGTGATTTAAAGTTTGCGTTACGGCTACAGCATAAGCGAGGGCTCAAGTTAGTCCTTCCCCCATGATTCGGGGGAAGGTGTCACCGATGCAGTATCTAAAAACTCAAAAAAATAGTATTTCCAGAGTTAAAGCAAAAGATCTTGTTATCTTTATAGGCGGTGA
>JAFQDC010000013.1 GCA_017416205.1 Clostridia bacterium
ATATCCTCTGTTGTGAATTCAATTTGCACCGATGCCACCTCCCCTAAAACCGCTTCGCGGTGTCAGTGGAGGCATTCGTTTTGTGCAAGCCCGTAGGGGAGCATTCCATATGCTCCCGCATTTCTGAACGGTAGCGAAGGATTTGGAATACCGTGATTTTGCAGGTAAAAGAGGAGATTAAACCAGAGCCTCCCTCCGGGAGGGAGGTGGATTTTTGCGGAACATATAATGTGCCGCAAAAAGACGAAAGGAGCCTGCGTAACGGAAAGTTTGCAGTTGCATTATGTTACGCAATTCTCCCCCACCCTCCTTCGTCGGGAGCCCCCTCCCGGAGGGAGCCTTGGGGGCGGCCACCCTTTGACCTGTGCTTCAAATTATGTTTCAGTTCGTGTGCTGACGGCGGGAGGATGATATCCTCCCCTACATCAGGTCAACTAACCATCTAAACGTAATTTGCATTTTAACGAATAAAGAATAAAGAATAACGACTAAAACAACAAAATCTGATTTTTATTACCGCTTTTTGGCGGAAAGGAGATAAAGTGTCAGAACGAAATTATTATAAGGAAGTACACGACCTGTACAGAAACAAAAGGGAAAGAGCTGAGCGAGAGGCGGAGGAACGCAGAAGAGCAGTCCACGAGGCTATCCCGCAGGTATTCGATATAGATACTCGCCTTGCCAGAACCGGCAGCGAGATCCTTTCTGCAATAATGCAGGGAGGAGATTACGAAAGTAAAATAGAAGGCATCAGAAAAACAAATACGCTTCTTCGGGAGAAGAGAAGTGAGCTTCTTTTGAAGGGGGGATATCCTGCAGATTATACGGATATCGTCTACGAGTGCGAGAAATGTGCTGACAGCGGATACGTTGGACTTGATATGTGCAATTGCATGAAGGCGGCCATCGCTGAGGCAAGACTTTCTGACTCCGAGCTTGGAAGACTTTGCGATCTTCAGAGCTTTGAAAATTTTGATCTCAGCTATTATGCTCAGGGAAGTGAGCGTCTTTCTATTGAGCATATAGTTCGCTCTCTTCGCTCCTTTGCCGAGGGATTTGACAGCACGACCTCGGACAGCTGGCTTCTTTTCGGTGATACGGGACTTGGAAAGACCCACCTTTCAACGGCTGTGGGAGTTACGGTGATCCGCCGAGGATATGATGTTCTTTATAAAACAGTGCAGGCAGTTATCGACGATTTCGAGGAGGTACAGTTCAAGGGCGCGTCTCAGCAGAGTATAAAGCGGTATTACGACTGCGATCTTCTGATAATCGACGATCTCGGAGCTGAGCTTACAAATCAGTTCACCACCTCCTGCATATATAATATAATGAACGTAAGAATGAATAAGAGAAAGCCTACGATCATCAGCACGAATCTTACTCAGAAGGAGCTGAGAGACAGGTATGCAGACAGAATCACCAGCCGTCTTTTCGGAGAATTCAAGCCTCTGCAGTTTAAGGGAACAGACGTAAGACGACAGCGTCTTGCAAGAAAGTAAGGAGGAAAACAAATGAAAAAGCTTTTAAGTATTCTGCTGGTATCAGTCCTTATTATCAGTCTGTCTGCCTGCGCGATCCCCGAAAAGGCAGAGGACCCTGAAAAAACAATGGAGATCCTTTCAGAGGCTGAGGAGATCACCGTCCATATTTACGGTGAAAAAGAGGAAAAGACTCTTAAGCTTTTGGTAACGGAGGAGCTTCTTTCACTGACTGAGGGTAAGTGGGAAAAGGCATCCTCAAGACCTGACGGAAAAAAGGTGCTGACCCTTACCGTGGGCACTCAGCACGAGATCACTTATTTTGAGGACGGTACTTGTATGATCTATTACGGATACGCTTCCGTATTTGAAAAAGATCGCTGTTATTTTAACGTAACCCTTGACGAGGGAATTTCACAATTGTATAATTGGTGCTGTGAGAACGGAACAGTTCCCGAAACCGAAGAATAAGAAATAATTACCCACCCCTGTACGGAAAGGAAGGTCCTGACTATGAAGATAGGTGTAATGCTTGAGTCCCTGAGAAAGGGAAGCTTCAGAGAGGGTGTCGCCGCGGCGGCAGCTCTCGGTCTTGACGGTATACAGGTATACTGCGTTGACTGGAGTGAGCTCAATTATAATATGACGCCCGAGAAGGCCCGCGAATATCTTGATATCGTAAAGTCAAACGGTCTTGTGTTCTCCGCCCTTTGCGGCGACTTTGGCACAGGATTTCTTGACGGTGAGAAGAATCCCGAGATCGTTGATAAGTCAAAGAGAGTTCTCGAGGCTGCGAAGATGCTTGAGTGCGATGTGGTAACTACCCACATCGGAGCGCTTACCGATGAAGAAACAAAGGAAAAGGAAGAAGCGAGAAAGGCTTTGAGGGAGCTTGCTCTTTTTGCAGACTCAATGGGCAGTGCGTTTGCCGTTGAAACAGGCCCCGAAATGGCAACAACTCTTTGCAATTTTCTTGACAGTCTGGGCGCCGGCGGTGTTCGCGTAAACTTCGACCCCGCAAACCTCGTAATGGTAGCAGGTGACAGACCTGAAACTGCAGTTAAGACTCTCGGCAAGTATATCGTTCACACCCACGCCAAGGACGGTATCAAGCTGAACGACGGAAGAAAGAGAGATCTGAATATCGTTATCGGCGGAGAGGCAAAGGATCACGATGCCCTCCTTGGTATGGGCGAGACCTATCTTGAGCTTCCTCTCGGTGAGGGTGACGTAAACTTTGATACATACCTTCCCGCCCTTGCCTCTACAGGCTTTAACGGCTTCCTCACTATCGAGCGTGAGGTAGGAGCTGACCCTGAGGCGGATATCAGAATGGCAGTTCAGTTTTTGCGCGAAAAGGTTGCAAAATTCGGCTTACAGTAATTAAAATAAGCTACCCTGCAGAGTGAGCTTTGCAGGGTAGTTTCAGTATATAGAAACATAAGAGGGATCAAAATGAAAGAGCTTGGAAACGTTTTTATTCTTGGTGACAGCTATTCCACCTTTGAAGGATATAACCCCGAGGGATACGACGTGTGGTATAATTCAGAGGCGAAGGACTGCAACGATCTTTGCCGTGTGGAGGATTGCTGGTGGTACCGTTTTTTTGAAAAAGCCCCCGCAACCCTTGTTCGAAACTGCAGCTATTCGGGAACCACTGTTTGTAATACGGGCTACGGCGGAGAGGACTGTCGCCATAAGTCCTTCATCGCCCGTCTTGACCGCCTTATAGAAAGCGGATATTTTGAGAGTGAAAAAATAGATACAATGATAATCTTCGGCTCCACCAACGATTGCTGGGCTCAGTCTCCCGTGGGTGAGGAGAAATTCTCCGACTGGACCGAGGAAGATCTTTATAAGGTGTATCCCGCTTTTTCCTATATGCTGAAAAGAGCAAAGGACGCTATGGGTGAGGGGAGAGTCCTGTTTATATTGAATTACGGGCTTACCCCCGAGTTTCATGAAAAATTTGAGGAGGCCTGCCGATATTTCAAAGTTGAGTTCTTGCCCCTTCGTGAATTTCAGGTTGGCGGCGGACATCCCACGGCGCTGGGAATGAGAGAGATATGCGAGCAGGTTTTGGAGTATTTTGAGAATAATTAAAAAAAGAGGTTGTGGCGTTTGCTTTCGACAGTTTCTAATGCTTATATTCGTCAAATTTTGGTTTGAAGAAAAGATATACGTGGGAGCCTTTTTGAAAAAAGCCCCCCACCACTTCCTAAAACATAGTCGACTACCATCGGTTCGATACACTCACCTCGATACTCTCCTTGTTTTAGTTACGTCGTTGAAAAAACGATACTCAATCGTTTTTTCTGCCTCCTCCCCGAAAAACTTCAAAAAAGGGATTAATAAGTTGTCTATAGGTATACTTTGTC
>JAFQDC010000014.1 GCA_017416205.1 Clostridia bacterium
CAATATCACTCGCCGCACCCACTCCCCGCGACAACTGTGTTGTCGTAGGGGCCCCTGTGGGCAGGCGAATAGAACTGGCGTGATACTCCGTTAAGAGTATCACGCCAATCATCTCTGTCCTTTTTTATTCGGTGCTTTTTATTTCTCAGTATATCTCGGATAGCTTTCAAATTCCTTTTTTGTTCCCGAATACACGTTAATATCTATAAATTCTTCTTCTCCGTCGTAACCGTCAAGACGGCCCCTGTTTGTATACTGCCAGAAGGTCCACGCTCTATCGTCCTCCATTTTGGGAGCAGTTATAACATTTCTGATCCAAATATCGTAATCCTCGTATCCGCCTGCAAGATAAAGATCGTAGGATATTTCCGTTGCATAAATAATAGGCTTCATACCGTAATGCTCTTCAATCAAGGCAATGAGCTCGTCAAGCAATTCGCAGACGTTTTCTTTTTTGGGAGGATCTTTTTCCTTCCCTGCATAAAACTCAAAGTCAATTACGGGAGGCAACATTCCCTCAAATGGCTCCACGGTATTTATAAAATTCTCTGCTTGCGTTTTCGCGGCACTGTCAAAGCTGAAGAAATGATATGCGCCCACGGCGATTCCTGTTTTTCGAGCCTCTTTAAAATTATACTCAAAGGTATCGTCAACATAGGAACTTCCCTCAGTTGCCTTAATAAAGGCAAAATCTATATCCTGATCTGCAAGAGTCTCCCAATCTATCTTGCCCTGATAATGGGAAACATCAACACCGCGCACAGGGTACTTCCCGTCCGCAGTTGCATTAAGAGGAATGATACCTTCCCATACAAGAAGGAACAAAATTCCTCCGAGAATTGCAATCAAAAGCACGACTGCAATTGTTATCAAAAGCTTTTTCTTCATAGTTACCCCCTTCTTATAGTACAGATCATTATATCACACTCTTGGTGCGATGTAAATAAAAACCAGCTTATGTCCAATACCCTATATCAGCTGATAAACGTATGAATAAACCATAGGGGAGCGCCAAGGCGCTCCAACAATTTCCAATGATAGCGAAGGATCAGGAATACCGAAATTTTGCAGTCAAAACGCACGCTTCATTTGTATGGGGCGTCGCCCCTACGACAACGTGTATCATTCCCGTTTCGTCTGTGCATAGAATTCCGTTTCACATCACGTGCTGATAGCGGGAGGATTATATCATCCCATACAGCTATGTTGTTAGTTTTTTCTTATGGCCGTAATATCTTTTCAGATCATTTTTTCTCGAATGAGTGCAGACACGCTCAAAATTTTCCATGCTCCACCTGTCTTTCTTTGATACGCAAACTCCCACAAACTAAAATTTGAAGTGATGCTGATTCTGATAGTTGTATACACAGCCTTCGTATGCTATAATGCTTATATACTGATTCGAGGTGTAATATAATGGCGAAGAATAACAACACAAAAGAAAAAAAGCCGATCGCTCTTACCTTTGACGACGGCCCGGGAGAATATACAGGTCGGCTTCTCGATCTGCTCTCACGATACGGTGCAAAGGCTACCTTTTTAGTTGTAGGAGAGAGCATTGACGGAAAGGAAGCCCACCTTCGAAGAATGGCCGACGAAGGCCACGAGATCGGTAATCACACTCTCACTCACCGCCCTCTCACCTATATGATTGAGGAAGAGGTAATTTCTGAGATAACCTCTACCTCCGAAAAAATAAAGAACGCCGTGGGAATCTCCCCTGCCTTTGTCCGCGCCCCTTACGGTGACGTTAACGAAAAGGTACAGGATATAGGAGCGAGCCTCGGAGTATCCTTTGCAGGCTGGTCTCTTGACACCCGCGACTGGGAATCAAAGTGCGCTGACTCAGTATATAACGAGATCACGAGCAACGTTTCAGCGGGTGATATTATTCTCTGCCACGAGACCCACCTTTCCACTATCGACGCTGTGGAAAAGGTCCTTCCCTCTCTTATTGACGAAGGATTTGAGCTTGTTACCTTGTCCTGCCTTCTGACAGACGGCAATAATACTCTCGAAAAGGGTAAAATATATTACAGACGGTGATAATATATGACGGTAAAAAGATTTTCTCTCACAAGAGACTACAAAATAAAATGTCTTGCTTATTTGCCGGAGCAGGGCAGCGTAACCTCTGTTACTCTCGGAGTTCACGGCTTTGCGGGAGACAAGGAAAGCTCTATGCTCAAAGCTCTCGGAAAAAGGCTGACAGAGCGCGGCGGCGCCCTTTTCGCCTTCGACTTCCCCGCCCACGGCGAAAGCCCCGCAATGGAAGATTCTCTCACCGTTTTGAACTGCATAAATGATCTCATTTTTCTGGCAGACTACGTGAGAGCACGCTATCCAGCTGCTGAAAAATTCATTTTTGCCACAAGCTTCGGCGGCTATATCTCACTGCTTGCCTCTGACAAGCTTTCCGACTTTGAGTTTATCCTGCGCGCACCTGCAGTTACGATGCCGAAGATTTTACTTGACACCGTTCTAAAAACCGACAGAGATACCTTTGAAAAAAACGGGGTAATTACCTGCGGCTTTGAGCGAAAGCTCTCTCTCCCCTTCTCTTTTCTTCTTGACCTTGAAGATATGGAGGACACAAGACGTCTTCCGCTTTCTCAAAGATCTCTCATTATCCACGGAACGAACGATTCGGTAGTTCCCCTTGAACATATTCTTGAATACTGCGACTCCCATCCCGACGCTATTCTCAGACTTATGGAGGGAGCAGATCACAGATTCAAGCGCAAGGGCGAGCTTGATTGCGTAGCAGATTTGACTATTGATTTTATTTATGGAAAAGGACGGTAATATATGTATAACATAGAGCTTGGAAAAAGCGGACTTTCCGTTCCCACCGTTGCTGTGGGATGTATGCGCATCGGCGCAAAAAGTGAAAAGGAGATCTGCTCCTTCGTTGATACTGCTATGAGTGCGGGCGCTTGCTTTTTTGATCACGCCGACATATACGGCGGCGGTGGCTGCGAGGAGGTATTTTCAAAAGCCATTACTCCATCAAGGCGAGAAAAGATGATCATCCAGACAAAATGCGGCATTCGCAGCGGCTTCTTTGATTTCTCATACGACCACATTGTTTCAAGCGTTGAAGGCAGCCTTCGCCGTCTTGGCACCGACTATATAGACGTGCTGCTCCTTCACCGCCCCGATGCCCTTATGGAGCCCGACGAAGTAGCACGCGCCTTTGACTACTTTCGTGAAAAAGGCATGGTGCGCCACTTCGGCGTTTCCAATCAGAATCCTTATCAGATAAAGCTTTTGCAGAATTCTCTTTCAGTGCCCCTGGTTGCAAATCAGCTTCAGTTCGGCATTATGCACTCCTCAATGATCCAAACGGGGATAAACGTGAATATGTATAATGAGTCGGCAACAGTCCGTGACGGCGGCGTTCTTGACTTTTGCCGCCTTGAAAGCATAACTATCCAGCCCTGGTCCCCTCTGCAGTACGGCTTTTTTGAGGGATGCTTTATCGACTGCGAGAGATTCCCCGAGCTGAACCGGGTGATGGACACACTTTGCGAAAAATACAACACCACGAAAACCTCTCTTGCCTTTGCCTGGATACTTCGCCACCCTGCAAAAATGCAGCCCGTTACGGGAACCTCAAACGAGAAAAGACTTCTTGAATGTATCCGCGGCTCTGAAATATCCCTCTCCCGCGAGGACTGGTACGAAATATACCGCGCCGCAGGAAATATTCTTCCTTAAATAAAAAGGACAGAGAATTTACGCGTTCTCTGTCCTTTTTGATTTTTACAAGCTATACGTCTTCGCAAGTCCGCCCTCGCTTGTTTCGCGGTACATGACTTTAAGGTCCTTGCCCGTTTCGTACATAGTCTTAACTATCATATCAAAGCTGATCTTGCGGGAGTCTGCAAGGAAGTCTGCAAGGTTAACGGCGTTCAGCGCTCTCATTGCCGCAATGGCGTTTCGCTCGATGCAGGGGATCTGAACAAGGCCGAGAATGGGGTCGCAGGTGAGACCCAGGTGGTGCTCTATAGACATCTCCGCCGCATACTCTATCTGATCGAGATCAAGCTCGTAAAGCTCGGCCGCTGCCGCCGCCGCCATAGCGCAGGCTGTTCCTATCTCTGCCTGACAGCCGCATTCCGCGCCGCTGATGGACGCATTTGTTTTGATAAGATTGCCGATGATTCCGCCTGTTGCAAGAGCGCGGACGATCTGTGTATCGGAAAAATTCTTTCTTGAGCTTGTCTGCAAAAACTTCATGACCGCGGGAACAACTCCGCAGGCTCCGCAGGTGGGTGCTGTGACAATGGCGCCGCAGGAGGCGTTCTGCTCGCTGACCGCAAAGGCGAAGGCGCAGATAAGTCTGTTCATTTTCGTTTCGTCGCTTTCGTCGATATGCTTCTGACGGTAAAGATAGCGAGCCTTTCTCTGAATGTTAAGGCCGCCGTGGAGCACGCCCTCAGCCTCAAGACCCTCTCTGATGGCCTGCTTCATTACCTCCCATACCTGATAGAGATAATCCCATATCTCGGGGCCCTCGCATTCCTCAACGTACTGCCAGATGCGCTTGTCGTTCTTTCTGCAATACTCGGAAATTTCGGTGAAGCTGTTCAAAAAATACACCTCGGGATGCTCCGTTACCTTTTCACCGTGGGCGATGACCTCGCCACCGCCGACACTGTAGTAGCGCTTCGAGGCTACCTCTTTGCCGTCTTTATATGCGAAAAACTCCATAGTGTTGGGATGAAAGTCCGTAGGAGTGTCCATATCCAGAATTATCTCGCAGTTTCTGTCACCGAATGCCTCCTCAATGACCTTGTCGGTCATATGGCCTCTGCCCGTTTTTGCGAGGGAGCCGTAGAGGATAGCCTTGTAGCGGTCTGCAGGGGGACATTCGTGGAGAAATCTGCCTGCGGCATTAAGGGGGCCTATGGTATGTGAAGAGGAGGGACCTATTCCTATTCTGTACAGATATTTTAAGGATTGCATACAAAACCTCTTTAATATATTATTAATTATATTGTATCATATCTGCGTTATTTTTCAAGTGGAATTTTTGCAAACACCCGATCACCGCGATAGATAATGTAGCCGTCAAATTAGGGTTTATGGGTGAGGAATATGTGGGAGGCTTTTTGGAAAAAGCCCCCACGCCCCCAAAAACTTTTATAAATTGGTATGCATAAAGCTTGCAGGCAAAAGGTTGCAGTACAAAGTACTGCGGCGCTACGCGCCTCCTCTGCAAGAAAAGACTCAAAAAATGAACGAGCTCATTTTTTGAGTCTTTTCTTTAGCAGAGCCTTTTGCCTTTGTGCCCCTTTGTCAGTTCGAAGTTTTTTGAAGGTTCGGAAACTTTTTTTCAAAAAAGTTTCTGAATATCCGTACAATAAACCAAAATTCAACCTGTACTATCTTGAAATCGGCGAGAGATAAGCATATAATATAAATGCATTTTTGGCAAAAGAAAGGACTGATAAAATTGCTGAAAAGGTTTCTTAGCTACTACAGGCCACACAGGCTGATATTTACTCTTGATATGCTCGCATCCTTTGCGGTATCAATGATAGGTATTTTTTACCCCATACTTACAAGAAGCATGGTGGGAGAATTTACAAGCGGCGGCAGAGATTATAAGATAATCATCGGCGGCGGCATAGGACTTCTCCTTCTTTACGTTATTCGTATGCTCCTCAACTATTTCATTCAGTACGAGGGCCACGTTATGGGCGTTAAGATGCAGGCTCAGATGAGAAGGGAAATGTTCGACCATCTCCAGTCCCTCCCCTACAGCTACTACGATAATCACGATACGGGAAAGATAATGTCCCGAATGACAAACGACCTTTTCGAGGTCAGCGAGCTTGCTCACCACGGACCCGAGAACGTTATCATCACAAGCATCACGGTGGTTGCGTCCTTTATCTACCTTGCAACGGTAAACTGGCTCCTCACCCTCGTTATCTTCCTTTGCGTACCGTTTCTTTTCCTGATCGCTCTCATGCTCAGAACAAAGATGAGAGATGCCTTCAAGAGAAGCCGCGAGGCGGCGGCAGAAATAAACGGAGCTCTTGAAAGCAGTATCACAGGCATCCGCGTCACAAAGGCATTTACCAACTCCAAGGTTGAAAGAGAAAAGTTCGAGGTGGGTAACGTTGAATTTGTGGAATCCCGCAAGGATGCATACCGCTCCATGGGTCAGTTCCACTCTTCAACCTCCTTTATAACCAACGCATTCAACGTAGTCGTGCTTATTGCAGGCGGAATATTCCTCTTTATGGGAAAGATCGAGATCGCCGATTATTCCGCATTCATCGTTTCCGTAAACCTTTTCCTCACTCCCATGACCACCCTTATCGGCTTTATGGAGCAGTATCAGAACGGTGTCACGGGCTTTTCCAGATTCCTTGAGATACTTGAAGAGACTCCCGAGTCTGATTCCGAGGGCGCTGCAGATATGAAGACTGTTGAGGGCCATATCCGCTTTGAGGGCGTGACCTGCGATTACGGCACAGAGGTGGAGGTCCTTCGGGGTATTGATCTTGATATAGAAAAGGGAAAGACCTTTGCCCTTGTCGGTCCCTCCGGCGGCGGAAAGACCACTATCTGCCATCTTATCCCCCGATTCTATCCCATTTCCGGCGGCAAGATACTTATTGACGGTAAGGACATAAGAGAGGTCACCCTTGAATCTCTCAGAAGAAGCATCGGTATCGTTCAGCAGGACGTGTATCTTTTCAATTCAAGCATCAGAGAGAATATCCTTTACGGCAGACCCGACGCAACGGAGGAGGAGGTCGTGGAGGCTGCCAAGAGAGCAAACATCCACGACTATATTATGCAGATGCCTAACGGATACGATACATAGATCGGAGAGCGCGGCGTGAAGCTTTCGGGCGGACAGAAGCAGCGCCTCAGCATTGCAAGAGTATTCTTGAAAAATCCCCCTATCCTTATTCTTGACGAGGCCACCAGCGCCCTTGATAACACTACGGAGATCCTTATTCAGGAAGCCTTGGACGAGCTTTGCCGCGGCAGGACTACCATAGTTGTTGCCCACAGGCTTTCCACTATCAAGAACGCAGATGAGATCGCAGTTATTGACGACGGAAGAATAACCGAGCGGGGCGATCACGACACGCTTATGGCTCTTGGCGGAGCATACGAAAAGCTTTATACACAGCAGTTTAGGCATTTGTAAAAATACAAAAAACCGCCGAAAAGGCGGTTTTTTGTTATCTGAACTTTTAAATTACGGGATTGTGGAGAAGATGGATAAGCCTCATTCACCTATATTCTTAATTTACCGCTATTGTTCTGATATGTGGGTTAACAGAGCACGACTCTACAATAACGCTCCGGCAACCTCCCGCTCAATCCAAAATTTGACGAACAGAAGCATCAAAGGCTGTAATGTAATGTCGAAGCGTTTTTTGTTAGCATTTAATTCTCTCCTTTATCTTCGTCTGATACAACCTTAGACGATGTCAATTCTATTGATCTCTGAATGGTATCACAAAGCTTTTCACACAGCTCGATAGGATAATCCTCGATCAAATTTGCTTCCTTTGCAAGGGCAAGGGTAGCGAGCTTCCATTTTTCAGATAGCTTTGACGGATCCATATCCTTCAACGCATCAGCGAAACGATCATTTCCTATGTACGTCAATTTGTCTCTGTTCGGAAAAGTTTGTTCAACAAACCATCCAAGAGGTATTACGTATTCATTTTTCAGTTCGTCTATGGTTGGAATCTCTGCAAAGGTCTTTTTCCATGCGTAACAGTAAATTGCAGGAACTACAACCATTGTCCTTGTGTGTAATAACATAAAAATGCGATACTGACCGTTTATATTATAGGCATATAGATCCCCGCATTTGATATCTGAGTACGAAAAAGTAACTTTTGACTCTGTAGAATCCACAGAAAAAAACAGCTGTGAAAGTGTCGCTACCATAGAGGTCTTAAATTCAGCTTTAAAGTCTTTTTTATTTCCGAGCTTAATTTCAAATATAGATAAGGAAGTTGTATATTTCCCCTCCGGCACGGAAACATTGGCAATTTTCTTTATTGATGAAGGCGCGAGAATATCCTCTCCAAGATAGCAAGCGATCGAGTGAAGTGGTTCGCGAAGGAAATCTACTGTTTTAAGCTCTGATGCGGAATACGTTTTCATAAAAATACCGCAACGCATCATATCGCGCCAGCCTTGTGCTTTGTTGAATCCAAGAACGACAAAAACGCGATAACCGTCCCCAAATTTATAACGGTAGCATTCTCCGACCTCCAGTGGGGGTAGCGGGACTATTCTGTCAAGGGGATCTATTCTTCTCTGGCGGGGCTTTGATCTCGGCGTTTGAAGCGAGTTCCAAAACTTTTCGAGGTTCTTTTGGCGAATCTTTAAATCCTTTTCGTCAGCTTCAAGCTCACGGTAAAACGTTATATTAGCTCCGCTTTCAATGATTTCTTTAACACGATTTAAAACAAGATCCGATTGAGCACAGCACATCCACTCAGCTTTGGCAAGGGCAAAATATACGTCGTGCATTACACCGTCGTTATCGTCAAAATCTTTATGATACTCAGAAAGGATCGCAGAAGTTATCTCGCAAACTTCCTTACCCTCGTTGTAATCATCCATGAATCTACTGTAGATCTCGCAATACTCATCAGATTGAGTTATTCCCATTCCCCAACAGCCCATAAACACACATCCTTTCTTATTTCAATTATATCACAAACTCAGCATATGTCAACCAATTCAAAACGCATATCAAGAACACAAGCCCCCAAAAGATCTTTTGCTTTTTCTCCTTGACAGACCGCAACGCTTATGTTATACTATTTGTTACGTTGGGATATGGTGTAACGGTAACACACGGGACTTTGACTCCCGCTTTGTAGGTTCGAGTCCTGCTATCCCAGCCACATAAACAAAGCCGACCGCAAGGGTCGGCTTTGTTTATGTGATCGAGCTTCGCGACTTGAACCTCGCCTGCTTGCAGGCTAGTTTTTCGCTTCGTTGTTTGCATTTTTAGTTATACTTTGGCGAAAAACCGGTTCAGAGTCCTGCTATTCAAAAAAACTCTGCAAAGCAGTGCTTTTCAGTTATATTCGCCTGCGGCGAGTTATATTGCGGCGCAGTTATATTTGGACTTCGTCCAAGTTATATTCGCTTCGCGAGTTTTATCGGTATGTGTGTCTGTAGGGGCGACCATTCCTTCTCTCTACGATCTGTCGCACCATTTATGCTAAGCGTTGCTTGACACAGACAAACCTATGTGCTATACTGCAGTCAGAAAGGCGGTGGCAGAATGTCTGAAGAAAAGTGCTATCAGCACGTCCTAAGGCTTAACAGACTTCTTAATATTCAAAAAAAGCAAACACTTATCGTCATCGGTGTGCTCTTTCTTTTTTGGGCATATACCATCGTTCTGACCTTTATTGAAGATTCCTACGGCATAAAGGACGCTATTATTTCAACCTTGATAATTACGGTTTTGGTTATCGGTATAATTCTCGGACATCCGAAATACTTGAAAATAACCCCCGACACTATCAGATTCAAGAGCAACACACTTGTTTTCAGTTTTCTCATTAACGGAAGGTTCACCGTTAGCGCAAATGATGAATCACGGTATGAAGAAGCTTATATATTATACAATATCAGAAAAATTGATTATCTTCAGACCCCTCTCGAAAAGCTCTTCTCCTGCGGGCATCTACGTGTTCTGGCGACTACTAATTTAAGTAAAAAAAGCCCTCAACAAGACTTTGTCATTTACGGTGTGACCGATTTTGAAAATACTGCCGATATGATACGGGGATTCGTCAATCTGAAACCTCAGGAGCAATAGAATTGTCCCCCCTGTTTCATCGGCTGTTTGATATATTTATTCATATGCTATACTGAAATCAAAAGGCGGTACTCATAATGACGTCACTTTCTCCTCATTCCCGCGAATTTTGGGAAGCGATAGACAAGTTGGTAGAATCGAGCGATATAATTATTGACAGACCCAAGGGCACATCTCACCCGAAATTTCCCTCTTTTATCTACCGAGTAGATTACGGATACCTCAAAAACACTTCATCTATGGACGGCTCCGGCATTGATGTTTGGGTTGGAAGCTGTGGCAAAGAGGTAGACGCCATAATGTGCATCGTGGACCTTATGAAAAAAGATTCAGAGATCAAGATCTTGATCGGATGCACGGAAGAAGAAAAAGAGATCATCTATAAAACTCATAACGAAACTGAGTTTATGAAAGGCATCCTCATACGCCGATGAAAGGAAGATACTATGAAAAGCAAGAAAACGAAGCTCATAATCATAATATCCGTCTGTGCACTTCTGACTGCTGCCGTAATCGGATTTTTGGCTGACTTTACGGCGAGAACGGTTTTCCTTTCTCCCTCATGCTATTCAGAAAGCAAAAATCTGACGGAAAAAGAAAATTATTTTATCAAAAAAATCGTTCTCGAGGCTGTTGAAGACCGTCTTTCCGTTCTGGCAGACGGGAACAGCGATATTTACGACCCTTCCGCCACCGATATCGAGATCATTCAGCTTGACCCCGAGCAAAAAGAAAACCGCCACCTTTTTGTTTTCATAAACCGAGATTTTATGAAAAGTGCGGAAAAGATAGGCGATGAATACATAGTCTATGTACAGACCTATAATATGGAAGAGGTATCAAGCGACTGCGTATACGAGATAGATATTTCCGAGGATTTCACCGTCACATTTTTTGGATTGGATCCGTAAGTTAATAAAAATGTAAGAGCCATTGCGAAATGCAATGGCTCTTTTTGTATCATTCCCTATTAAAAACAAACCTATCAAGTCTGTCGAAGGCTTCCTTTACACGGGAGAGAGGCAGGGCAAGGTTCAGTCTTATGTGGCAGGGGCCGTGGAAGGGTCTGCCGTCCTGCCAGATGACGCCGACCTCGATTCCCGCCGCCTGCAGTTCATCTATTGTGACACCGTTATCCTCGCACCACCTGCTGCAGTCAAGAAACAGCATATATGTGCCCTCGGGGCGGGCATAGGACACTCCCTTGAAATGCTCGTCTATATAATTGCAGGCATAGTCCATATTCTCGGAAAGGACTTCGCAAAGCTCGTCCACCCACGCTTCGCCCTCCTCGCTGTATGCCCCGATGAGAGCGTGCATGGAAAGAACGTTCATGGAATTATAATGGGATAGGGAGCTTTCCTTTTCTATCCTGTCTCTGAGAGCCTTATTATATATCACGTGATAGCTTCCCACAAGACCTGCAAGGTTAAAGGTCTTTGAGGGGGCATAGAATGCCGCCGTTCTCCTTCTCGCGTCCTCGGACACGGACTGGGTGGGAATATGGCGGTTTTTATAAAGAAGCAGGTCAGACCATATCTCGTCGGAAATTACGTACACGTCGTGCTTTTTGAAAAGCTCCATTGCTTCGAGAAGCTCTTCCTTTTCCCACACCCTGCCCAGGGGATTATGTGGCGAGCAAAGGATCGCCGTATGTATTTTTTCACTGACGATCTTTCTCTCCATATCCTCAAGGTCCATACGCCAAATACCCTCAGAGTCCTTAACGAGGGGAGACCTGACAAGCCTGTATCCGCAGTTTTCAAGGCTTCCCGTAAAGCCGATGTAGGTTGGAGAATGAACGAGGATGTTACCGCCGCGGGGAGTCATTGCGGCCGCCGCAGAAACAACGCCGCCGAGAACTCCGTTTTCGTATCCTATATGCTCGCGGGAAAGCCCCTCAACTCCGTTTCGCTTTTTATGCCATCTGATTATTGAATCAAAATACTCATCCGTTGGCGCAAAATATCCGAATGCAGGGTGGGAGGCTCTTTTGATGATCGCCTCGGTTACTGCGGGGACCGTTGGAAAATTCATGTCTGCCACCCACATGGGGATAGTATCAAAGCCCTCACGCACCGCAGCATCAGCCAGCGCTCCGGGGAAAGCCTTGCAGTCTGCGGCAATGGAATCCTTGCCTCTTCTGTCCATTATAGTGGTAAAATCAAATCTCATTTTTATCTCTCCAATAGCTCTTCCAAAAATACGCTTTTTCTTCCCGATTCGGTCAGATGCTTTACAACCCTTTCCACCTTCTCGCAGAAATCGGGCTGATGATAGGGATAATCCTTGTAAAAATACTGCTCGTGTATCATTACCTCAAGAAACTCCTTATGGGAAAGTCCCTCAAGGTGAGGAACTACACCGCCGAGACCGAAAAGATTGATTATCATATCGTTTACAAAATAGTAGATATCATCCTCGGACTCATATTTATAAGGCTCTGTGAAATCGGGGTAAGAGTGCTGATAGCAGTATCTGCCATCCTCAAAAAGGCCGACGAGGCCGCGAATGCCGCAATCGTAAAAGGCGCGCAGAGCTTCGGGGGAGCCTTGGCAGTAATGGATAGTTGTGAAATAGCTGAGAGTATCCTCTCCCGCAAAGCGAAGTATTTCCCTGTGGACGCTTTGGCAGTCCTCAAAGGCTTCCTCATACGAAGAATTTATGTAAGGAGGCTCGCCGATATCGTAGCGCCCGTGAAAGGAAAGGCGAAGCCAGTCTGAGTTTTCCCGCCATTCATCGCGGTAGCGGTCGGTCATCTCTGACAGGTCAAAGCCCTCGGTCTCGTAGTAAACGTTAAACTGAAAGCGGGCACCGTATTTTTCGTGAAGATTCTTGAAAAATCCGAGATATGGGTTTTCAAATATGGAGTCGTATCCCTTGGAATTTATATCCCTCAAGAACCATATGTTATCGTCAATGGAAAATCTGTAGTACATACCATCACCCCTCTTTATGAAAATCATATCATATTTTTAAAAACTTTGCAAGTCACAGAACGTGTCACGCTCTAAGCTTTTGGTTATTGTTCTGTCAAATTTGTTTGACGAGCAGTTGGGAGAAGATACTATACGGCTACAGAGTGAGCGAAGGACTGAATCAAGTCCTTCCCCCATGATTCGGGGGAAGGTGGCTCCTTAGAGTGAAGGCAGATGATTGCAAACTATATCTCCGACTCCATAGTAAGAATTAAAATTATACTATACGGGGGAGACGGATGAGGGTTGCTACCTGGGAAAGAACTATATGAAACAACTATGTGACACTTAGAATGACAGAACAAACAAATGCCATTCAATCTCTCATTTCAAGCTTAATTTAATATGAAAACAGTTCTCGTCCAGATAGCAACCCTCATCCGTCACCGCCTATAAAGATAATAAGATCTTTTGCTTTAACTCTGGAAATACTATTTTTTTGAGTTTTTAGATACTGCATCGGTGACACCTTCCCCCGAATCATGGGGGAAGGACTAACTTGGGTCCTCGCTTATGCTGCAGCCGTAACGCAAACTTTAAATCACCCGTCAAACCCTAATTTATCACATATCTCCGCCGTCATCCGATCATATAAAAGTCCAAAAAATCCCTTATAGACATTTCAGAAAATCTGTGGTAAAATTTAGAAAAGGAGACTTGCTATGATAAACATTATTCCCACCCCGAAAAGCATTGAAGACCTCGGCGACGCTCTTGACCTTTTTGGGATCTGCGCCTTTGCCGATAAAAATACAGATAAAAGAGTAATAAAGGCCCTCTCTTCCCTTTGCCGTGAGATAGGCGAGGTAACAGGCTCTCTTGTCCCGCTCAGCTTTGCAAAGCCCCAGGGCAAGGCCATTACCGTAGCGCACGCAGATGAGGGCGACGGATATTCTGTCTCCATCGGCAGCGATTCTATCGCCGTAAAGGGAGACGGCGCGGCAGGCGCTTTTTATGCTATCCAGTCTCTGCGCCAGCTTGTACGTCAAAACGGCGCTGCTCTTCCCTGCTGCCGTATCACAGACTCCCCCGACTTTTCCTACCGCGGCTTTTATCACGATATAACGAGAGGCCGCGTTCCCACCCTCGAAAAGCTTAAAGAAATTGCAAACACCCTTTCATATTACAAAATAAACTCCCTCCAGCTCTACTGCGAGGACGCCTTTACCTTTAAGGAGCTTGAAGGCGTTGTCACTCCCGAATGCGCCCTCACACCCGAGGAGATACTTGAGCTTGACGCATACTGTCGGGAGCGCTTTATTGATCTTATCCCCTCAATGGCAACCTTCGGCCACCTTTTCACTCTTCTGCAAAGCGACCGCTACAGCTATATAAGCGAGCTTCCCGACCACACGCTTTCCCGCCACTACTGGCTTGAGAGGCAATGGCATCACACCGTAAACGTGTATCACCCCGACACCTTCAAGGTCATAAAAAGCATGATCGAGCAGTACCTGCCCCTCTTCTCTTCAAAGTATTTCAACATTTGCTGTGACGAGACTATGGATCTTTGTTGCGGCGCAAACGACGGGCGCGACAAAGGCGAAGCGTTTTTTCATCACGTCAATAAGCTGACAGAGCTTGTTTCCTCCTACGGAAAGACTGTTATGCTCTGGGGCGACGAATGTATGGCCCATCCCGATGAAGCGCGGGAAAACCTGCCCGAGGACGCTATCGTTCTCAACTGGTGCTACCGTCGGGAGGTGAACGAATGGATACCCAAGGTCTTCTGGGAAAGAGGCTTTTCTCAGATCGCCTGCACGGGAACCTCCTCTTGGGATAATTTCATTGAAAATATATTCATCTCTACAGGCAACATCCAAAGCTTTGCCGCCCACGCGAAAAAGTACGGCGCCCTTGGAATACTCAACACAAACTGGGGAGATTTCGGCCACGTTTGCTCTTTCTCCTGCAATCTCTACGGCCTCCTTTTCGGCGCTCAGAAATCATGGAACGTTGACGCCCCCACGGACGAAGCCTTTGAAAAGGTCGCAAGCCTTCTTCTTTACGACGTCAGTGAATTCAATATGGCAGACACCCTCAGAGCGGCGGCACGAGCATCCATGGGCTTCAACTGGACACGGTTTATGATGTGGTACAGCGCAGTCGTGGTAGAAAAAAAGGATATGCCCCTTCGCTTTGGCGGTCATCCCGAGCATCCGAGACTTGAGGGGGACGTTATTGAAAGTATCTCGATCCTTAAAAAGGAAAGAGAAAAGCTTGAAGGGCTGAAGTGCCGTGACAGCGTGATCACAGACCTGATCCTTGCCTTTCGTGCGCTTGAGCTTATGAACCGTGAGCTTCTCTACGTAAACGATGCCGAGGGCTACGGCGATAAGGATGCTTTGCAAGGGGACTTTGACACGTGGTTTTCCGACTACTCAAAGGCCTGGCTCAGAGATAACAAGCCATCGGGACTCAATCGCATCAGAGAGGTCATCGAAAGCATCACCGATGTGCCGAAAAACAAAAAAGACTAAAAGAAAGGCTGTTGCGATGCAACAGCCTTTAATACTTTTTCATTGATCCTCAATTATCCTTCCGTCTGTGGAAACGGTAACTACTCTCCATGGAATAAACTTGCCGCTTGCCATAAGTGCTCTCTTCACGGCATTTTCAATACCGCCGCAGCAGGGCACCTCCATTCTGACAACGGTGACGCTCTTTATATTATTATTTACAATAATAGCGGTGAGCTTATCTGCATAATCTCCCTCATCAAGCTTCGGACATCCGATAAGGGTCACGCGGTTACGGATAAACTCATTATGGAAGTTTCCGTAAGCATATGCGGTGCAGTCTGCCGCCACTAAAAGATTTGCGCCGTCAAAGTAAGGGGCGTTCACGGGAACAAGCTTTATCTGAACAGGCCACTGGGAAAGCTGACTTTGCAGAGGGGGGCACGCCGAGGGCTCTGCGGCAGGGCTTCTCTTTATCGCTCTTGAGGCAGTTCCGGGGCATCCGCAGGGTAAGGGCGCCTTTGCCATCTTCTCTTTTTTCGCTTTTGAAGCAAGAACTGCCGCCTCATTATACGAGGGCGCCTCTCTTTCTTCAAAGGATATAGCGTCAACAGGACAGGCGGGAAGGCAATCTCCAAGGCCGTCGCAATGATCCTCGCGGACAAGCTTTGCCTTTCCGTTTACCATTTCAATTGCTCCCTCGTGGCAGGCCGCGGCACAAGCACCGCAGCCGCTGCATTTATTTTCATCTATTCTGATTATTTTTCTTATCACGGATATTCTCCTCTCTTGATTTTCTGTGCTTATTATAGTACAATAATAAAAACAAATCGGTTGTTTTTACAACGAAAAGGAGCTTTATGAAAAATTATATTTCCATATTAAAAAGAACGAGCCTCTTTTCGGGAGTGGCAGAGGATGATATCCTTTCTATGCTGTCCTGCCTCGGGGCACGGCTTTCATCATATAAAAAAGGAGAATACGTTTTTTGTCAGGGGGAGCATCTTCGCGATATCACCGTTTTGGTTGAGGGCAGTCTCCACATTCAAAATGACGATTACTGGGGAAACCGCAGCATTCTCAGCACCATATCCGTAGGGGAGATGCTGGGCGAGGCTTACGTCGCCCCCGAAAGCGGAGCCTTTCCCAATGACGTTATTGCAATGGAGGACAGCGTGGTTATCTTCCTTGACGTGCACAGAATGCTGACAACCTGCTCCTCTGCCTGCCGCTTTCACGCTATGGTTGTGCAGAATATGTTCTTTACCATATCAGAAAAAAACAGACGCCTTGTGCAAAAGCTTGGGCATATGTCAAAGCGTACCACCCGCGAAAAACTGATCTCATATCTCTCCGAGGAGGCAAAGAGATGCAAAAGCCAAAGCTTTTCAATCCCCTTTAACCGTCAGCAGCTTGCAGATTTTCTCTCCGTTGACCGAAGTGCAATGTCAAACGAGCTTTGCAAAATGAGAGATGAGGGATTATTGGAATTTGAGAAAAATCAATTTAAGTTACTATAGGAGAAAGAATATGCACGATGAATGTTTGATTTGCGGTGCAAAGCTTAAGTATTTAGAAAACGACACCGAGATGGAATGCGCTCTTTGTCATAAAAAAGAAAACAGCAAGACTGCTTGCGAAAATGGACATTATGTTTGTAACGAATGTCACACAGGCGGTATTGATTCCATTATCGCTGTTTGCCTTACCGAAACATCAAAGAATCCTATTCTGATCTTGCAAAAGCTGATGGCTCTGCCCTTTTGCCATATGCACGGCCCCGAGCATCATATTATGGTAGGCGCGGCACTGCTGACTGCCTATAAAAACGCAGGAGGCAATATTGATCTGCCGAAGGCCTTGGTTGAAATGCAGTCCCGCGGTAAGCAAGTCCCCGGCGGCGCTTGCGGTTTTTGGGGCGCTTGCGGTGCAGGAGTGAGCGCGGGAATGTTTGTGTCCATCGTGACAGGCTCCACTCCGCTTGCCGTAAAAGAATGGCAGCTTTCAAATTATATGTCAGCAGGCGCTTTGGGTGCAATCGCATCTGCCGGCGGACCTCGTTGTTGTAAACGAAATTCTTATATAGCCATTATTAAGTCTGTGGAGTTTGCTAAAGCATATCTCGGCGTTGAAATGGAACTTGGCAAGATCAAGTGTATTCACTCTGCTCAGAACAATCAATGCATCGGTGCGAGGTGTCCGTTTAAATGAAAAAGAAAATAGCATTTATTTGCATACATAATTCCTGCCGCAGTCAGATTGCCGAAGCACTCGGAAAGCATCTGCGCGGTGATGAATTTGACTTTTACTCTGCAGGTACGAAACGAAACCGCAGATCAACCAAGATGCCGTCAGACTTATGAAGCAGCTCTACGGTATTGATATGGAGCTGAAACAGTACAGTAAGTCCATTGACAAGATCCCCACACCCGATATTGCTATCTCGATGGGATGTGATGTTGGTTGTCCTTTTATCGGCAGAGCCTTTGATGATAATTGGGAGTTACCCGATCCTACGGGGCAGAGTGACGAGACGTTTATTGAGGTCATACGGCAAATAGAACAAAATATACGAAGCCTATAAAAAACAGCCGCGAATCTCTATAGATTCGCGGCCTATTTTTTCGTGCTGTCTACTTTGATCTTTCCACCGTTAAAGATCTTAGTGCCTTCTTAAATTGAAGGGCAAAAAGGATAGCGGTAAAGGTTACGGCAATGACGTCGGCAACAGGCTCTGCCGTATAAACGCCCATTGTCTTATCCTCGATCAGTTTCGGCATAACGTAGATCAGCGGCAAGAGCAAAACGAACTTGCGAACGATGGCAACGATAATGGAGCATGGCGCGTTGCCGATAGATACGAAGGTCATCTGGCAGGCGATCTGAATACCGAAGATGCACATAACGCCGCAGTAGATACGGAGCGCCTTTGCGGTAAATTCAATGAGCGCAGCATCGGGCGTGAATATTCCTGCAAACATTTGCGGCAATATCATGATCGCGCCCCAAATGATAAAGGAATATGTAAGACATGATATGAGCAAAAGCTTATATGCCTTCTTTACACGACCCACGTTTTTTGCGCCGAAGTTGTAGCTGAGTATCGGCTGCGCGCCCTGCGCAATGCCCTGCATCGGAAGCATTGCAAACTGCATCACGCTGGTAAGGATAGTCATGGCGCCGACTGCAATATCGCCGCCGTACTTAAGAAGAGAAGAATTAAAGCAGACCGAAATGACACTTTCACTGCTCTGCATAATAAAGGTTGCAGTTCCCAGCGCAATGCAAGGGAAAACGAGCTTTGCATCTATGGGGAGATTCTGCTTTTTGAGCTTCAAGTAAGTCTTTTTTCCGCCAAGGAATGAAAGCACCCAAACACAAGAGATCGCTTGTGAAAGGATAGTGGCAAGGGCCGCGCCCTTGACTCCCATCTTAAAGCCGAAAATGAATATGGGGTCGAGGATAATATTGGTGACAGCGCCGATGAGCACTGTGATCATACTGATCTTAGTGTAGCCCTGCGCCGTGATAAACGCGCCCATACCAAGCGTTAGCTGAACGAACACCGTACCGATAGCGTAGACGTTCATATAGTCGTTAGCGTAGCCGATGGTGTTCTCACTGGCGCCGAACATCAAAAGCAGATCTTTGTTCCAGATCAGCAAAACGGCAGTCAGAACGGCTGAGATGATAAGCTGCAAGGAAAAGCAGCCGCCCATGATTCTTTCGGCGGAATCGTTGTCGCCCTTGCCCATAAAGATAGATGCCTTGGGCGCGCCCCCCAAGGCTATCAGCGCCGCAAAAGCCGAGATGATCATAATGATAGGCATACATACGCCCACACCCGTAAGTGCAAGGCTTCCGTCACCCGGCATGTGACCGATATATATGCGGTCAACGATGTTATACAGCATATTGATAAGCTGGGCAACCACCGTCGGAACCGCTAATTTAAACAGCAGCTTACCGATCGGCGCCGTGCCGAGCATTTCTTTGTTATCGCTCATAATCTCTCTCCGTAAAATCAAAAATTGTAACATTTATTTCATAGTTGTTAAAATCATTATATCACAAATCAAAACCACCGGTTCAACCGGTGGTTTGCTCTACCCCTAAAAGGGGATATTACTGGCTTCCCCCCTAAAAGGGGTACTGAACTATATTATAGCATTACACGCCCCACTACCCGTGAACGGGTCAAATCTCACAATCTC
>JAFQDC010000015.1 GCA_017416205.1 Clostridia bacterium
CAATCTCTTATGATTGCAATTCGTTTATCTTTTACTCTTAGTTTTCGGCTTGCATAAAGCTCGCCGTCTTTATCGTAGCACTACTCTATGGTCGCCCCCAGTAGAACTGGGGGTAGATTTCCACGCCTAAAGGCACCAAAAGAAAACAACCGCAATCCTGAGATTACGGTTGCTTTGGCGTAGATGTAGGGATTTGAACCCTATGATGGATTTGTATTTGTGGATGAAATGGGCGAACGTATGAAATCCAATTATTTAACCTGCTCATTCCCTAAGTTCTTGGAAAGGCACGGACTGAAAAGAATGCGCTTTCACGATCTTCGACACTCCTGCGCCTCGGTGCTCCTCGCACAGGGCGTGCCCATGAAGCAGATCCAGGAATGGCTCGGGCACAGCGATATGAGCACAACGGCGAATATCTACAGCCATCTCGATGCCGTGACCAAGGCAGACACGGGTGCGGCGATGAGTAAAGCGTTGGGGTGAGGATAATAACAATCAAGGCTGAACCGTATGGTTCAGCCTTTTGTCTTATTCTCAGTATTCATCACTTTGATTTAATATTTCACTACTCAATGATTCGATGTGGTAGACATCCGGTTGATCAATTTCCAATTTAATATTGTTTACTTGAACTATATTTGAAGATAATGCTTTGCAATAATCAGCAGAAAAAAGTACAATATTAATTCCGCCGTTATGCAACGAACTACGAAAACGGAGTCCATCAAATCCCATGTTTTTTATTTCTTCGCTCAAAAATTGAGTTGGGAGATACTGAAAATCATCCCCTGTGTTAGGGATTGAAAAATGTTTTCCAACAGAATCATATAAGCTTGGTACTGAACAAGAAGGGGTATCTATCTTATCATTAAGTTCTAATGTTAGATCATACAAGCGCAAGTCTCTTGTTGTTTTGAATTTCGCAACACTAACTTGTTGTCCGATTGTAGGTCTAACTTCATATACAGGGGTGATTTCATCTTCACACAAATATAGATATGGAATATATTTTGGATTGGCTCTTCCTGCTGAAGCATATTCTTTGGGTGGGGCGCCTGATTCAAGATTATTATATCCTTTGAATTTTTTTCTTTTCCAAATCGAATATGCTTTTTTTATGGTTTCAAATCCAGCCTCGGGATTCGTTGCTAAAACTAATGGCAATACATCTTTAGGTTTTAAATTCAGTCTTGGAATACTGTCTTTATCAATGCCTGTGGCTTTATCTGGATCAAAAACATAGTTTTTCACAAAGCTATCAATAATATTTTTGTCAAAAATCCGGGCTCTGTATAGAACGGTTCCTTTTGCAATCATATGAGTCGCATCTGTAGCTTTTTTATGTAACTCTTCTAAAATGTCATTTTTAGAAGAAAAACGATTTTTATAAATAAGCTCCTCCGCAAATTCATCCCAAGTATGATCAGCTTTGTTTACTGCATCCAAATAGAATAAAAAAAGCACGATTTTATAAAACTCAGAATCATGATCGGTGTTATCAATCAAATCATTAAAAGTTGTTTCCATTATAAGCCTCCAGAGATAAAGTTAAAGCCGCAGAACACCTATGTCCTGCGGCTTCTTTTCGCGGTTTGAAACCGCCATTGGCGGAGAGAGAGGGATTCGAACCCTCGTGCGCGTGAGCGCAAACTGATTTCGAGTCAGCCCCGTTATGACCACTTCGATACCTCTCCGTGTAAAAAATATTCAGTTTTTGGAGAAAACAACATGATTTCGAGTCAGCCCCGTTATGACCACTTCGATATCTCTCCATCTATGTTAAACCCCGTTTTGGAGTATAACGACTATTCAATTTTTCATCGAACGGGGCGCCCCGTTATGTCCTGTTACGGTGCCACTCCTTTTTGCTCGCTCTATCTGCCACCGGCAGCGCTCGCAAACGTCCCCACTTGGGTACATCTCCGTATATGTTAATCCCCGATGGGGGCTAACAAGCTATTCAACTGTCAGCTCTGCGATGATTGGAAAATGATCGGACACGATCTTTTCTACCACGAGAGCGCTCGTACATTTAAATCCTCTGTATAGGATATAGTCTATCTTCTCGCGGGGGCTATAGGATGGGAACGTATATACGCCCGCCCTCTCGCAAAGCTCGTCCGTATCGGAAAGTCTTTCAAAAAGTCCTTCGAGCATTCCCGAGTCCTTGGTATGGTTAAAATCTCCCATAACGATTGCGGGAAGACTGCTTTCGTCAAGGATATCACAAACAGCTTTCACTGCAAAGGCTACCTCGCTTTTAGCAAGGCCCATATGGCATACAACGCAAAGAACGTCCTTACCGTCAACGTTGAGAATAGCTCTCAGAGCGCATCTGTGCTCGTAGTGCACGTCCTCGTCTCTTTCATCGGGATCGGGGATATGTATGACCCGGGCACTCTTTATAGGGTATCTTGTGAGAATAGCATTTCCGTAGGGGTTTGTGCCAACCACCTTTATTGCCTCTGCAAAATATCTGTTACATCCCAGCATATCACCCAGGGAATTTGTCTGGTCGGTATATCCTTCCCAGTTGCCCTCTCCCCGAATCTCATTGAGGCCGCAGATATCCACATCCTGCTCTCTTATAAAATCTGCAAAAAGAGGAATATCTATGACCTGATTCTGATAGTCAAGACAATGCTGAACGTTAAAGGTCATAACTCTCATTTCAAAAACCTCTTTTTTAGACTGCCTGTATAGTATATCATAAAGACACAGGCGATTGCAAGAGGATTTTGAAAAAAGCATTCTCAAAGCTGTTGCAATACCGCAGCTGAAAAGTCCCCCGCTACCAAAACATAGCAGGGGACACTTTTACAATTCAACTTTGGCAATTGCAAAAAATGTTAACTACCCTTTAACTCCGCCTGCCATAGCCTCACGGTAGTATTTCTGGGTTATCATAAACAGTATTGCCACGGGGATCGACACGAGGACCGCTCCTGCGCAAAAGCGGGTATACCAATCCCATACGTATTCCTTTTCAAGCATGCTCCAAAGGCCGATGGCCACGGTATAGTATTTCGACTCAGCCCTGACGATTATGCGGGCAAAAATGAAATCTATCCACGGCACCATAAAGGACGTGACTATCTGATATATTATCATAGGCTTTGACAGGGGCAGAGTTATCTTTGTAAATATCTGCCACCTTGTGCATCCGTCAAGGCTTGCCGCCTCGTCGAGAGCCTTTGGGATAGTATCCATATATCCCTTCATAACGTAAAACTGCGTTCCCGCCCCCGCTGAAAAAACTATGACAAGAGCAACAGGTATCATTGCCCCCTCCGTGAGCCCCAAAGCCTTCAGAATGAAATACACGGCGATCATTGACATAAACCCCGGAAAAAGGTTCAGTACAAGGGCCATATTCATATAAGGGCGGCGCATTTTAAAGTGAAGCCTTGAGGTGCAATATGACACCCCAAGCACGAAAAAGGTACTCAGAATGCAGGTGAACACGGCAATGACAAAGGTATTCATAAACATTCTTGAAAAGTTTATTACGTTGGTCTCCGTGAAAAGCCTTATATAATTATCAAAGGTATAATTCTTCGGAAGAAAGGTATCTATAAACTGACCGGGCTCTTTCCTGAATGACTGCATTATGAGCCAGAAAAAGGGGAGTAACCATACTACGGCAAGAAGGGTGAGAAAGGAATATGACAAAACGTCTGCCAATATGCGTTTTTTTCTCATCGGAAGCCCTCCTCGTTTTTATATGATCCCGAATTTCTGTACGTCACCAGAGCTACAATTGAAAGCACTGCAAAGGTGAGAATACCGATAACGGCGGCAAGGTCGTATTTCTGCTGATCCACCGACAGCTTATAAAGCCACGTTATGAGCAGGTCCGTGTCTCCCGCAGTATTTCCCACGGATACGGGCTCGCCCCTTGTTAACAGGTAGATAATATTAAAATTATTGATGTTTCCCGTAAACTGCGTAATAAGATAGGGTGTGAGCACAAACATCATATAGGGCAGCGTCACGTGAAAAAACGTCTGTATAGGGGTGCATCCGTCCACCTTTGCCGCGTTATACTGCTCCTTTGGAATATTATTGAGCACTCCCGTTACCTGAAGGATGGTATATGGAATACCTATCCACAGATTCACAATGATAACGAGAACTCTCGCCCACGCAGTATCCGTTAGAAAGGGCAGGGGCGAATTTATAAGGTCTGCCCCTTCAAGCATTCTGTTCAGTATTCCCTGAGGCTGGAGCATTGAACGCACCACCATCAGTGAAACGAACTGAGGCACGGCAATGGTGGTTGCAAGGACAGTTCTCCACAGTCCCTTCAGCTTTATTGAGTGTCGGTTTATAAGCATTGCAAGAAGGGTGCCGAGAAAGAAATTGAGAAAAGTCGCAAAAAATGCCCAAACGAGAGTCCACCCGAGAACTGACCAGAACTGCTTTCCTACAACTGAGTTTGAATTGAATACCGTTAAAAAATTGCGAAAGCCTACCCAGTCAAAAAGCACAAGCCTGTCTCCCTCACGGGAGAAGTTTGTGAATGCCATGGTCATCATATAGATAAGTGGCAGAATGGTGAACACCAAAAGGAATGCAAACGGGGGAGTCATAAGAAGGGTGTGGACCCTGTCGTCAAGGAGAGAATGAAGGTCTGAGCCAAAGGAGGCAGGGCGAAGGCCTGCCGACCTTTGGACTCTTGCCTTATAAGATGAGCATACCGCCGCTCTCCATACCACTGCAAACAGCACGCATATCAGTATCGTAGCAATGCCGTAAAGAAGGATCAGCTGAGAATTATCGCCCTTTGTATACTCATATATTCCAAGCTCCTCATTCCAAACCTCACCCTGAGGCCTGTCTCCGAGGGATGGCAGCATAGATATTCTGTACAGACCTCCGCCGGGGACTGCCATAAACACAAGAAAAGCTACTTCCAAGAAGAAAAAAAGAAGCCCTTTTATTATCTGCCCCGAGGCAATATTCCCTGCCCCCATGAAAAGGCACGATAAATACACCCATATATCCCCCGAGCTGAGAGCGTTTATTAAATTATAGGGGTCTTTAAAGGATCGCCCCCTAAGCTTTGATAGACTTATCATTCATAAGCTCCTGTTTTTTCAAGGGATTAGCCCATAAGATTAAAAGGAAGCACCGAGTGTTTCGTTCAGAGCCTTTGTTTTTTCCTCGGCGTTTTTCTCGGTAACCTCGCCGTTTACTATTGCCTTGCCCATATTTTCAATAGGCACCCAGTAGCCTGACATTTCGGGAATAGTTGGCTGAACGAAGGAGGTTTTCGCAATCGTTCTGTCCTGTGCTATTGCCGCAACATCGCTTGAAATATCCTTATCCTCAAGAAGGCTTCTGTCGGCGGGAATTATCCTTCGCATAATATAATGCTCCTTCTGAGCCTCGCGGCTGCCAAGGAATGCCGCAAGGCTTACGGCAACCTCGGGGGCGTCACAGTTAGGATTTACGCCAACTGCCTTTGAGCCTGCAAAGGAAAGAAGCTGTCTTTCAACTCCGCCGATATTGGCCGTCGGCAGTGGGGCGGCACCGTAGTTTTCCCCGAGAGCTTCAGCGATCTTCTGGCTGTCCCAGCTTCCCGAGAACATAGCACCCACAGACCCTTGGAGAAGCCCGCTGAGACCTGCTCCCTCAGCATCGTTTACAAAGTTTTTGTTTTTTGCAAGGCCGGCAAGATACATAGTTGCCTCAGTTCCGGCCTTACCTCCGAAATCAATGCCCGCTGCGCTGTCGTTTCCCTCAGGACCGAAAAGGCTGCAGCCGTTTGCAAGATAAAAGGCGCCGGAATACCAGGAATTGGTCAGTGGAAAGGCCACCTTTCCCTTTTCAAGCATCCTGTCGAGGCTTTTTATATCTTCCTCAGAAAAAATACTTTTGTTGTAGTACATAAACCAGGTGTTGCCCGTAAAGGGGATGCCGTATACGCCGCCGTCCGTTGATGTTACAGAGGCTATCATATTTTCAGAGTTTTGCTCCTTTACCTGCTTCAGAGCATCGCCTCCCAGGCGGGACACGGCGTTTGCCTGTATCAGCATTCCAAGCTGATCGTTTGCAAAGAAGTAAACGTCAGCGCTGCCCTCAGGGTCCTGAGACACGTTCTTTCCCGCATCGCCCTCGGAGCACACGCCATATTTGAAGGTGATATCCCATTCGGGATGGGCATCGTTGAACATCTCGCACATTTTGGGAAGCCAGGAGTTTGAATCCTGCTGATCCTCCTGAGGTCCCCATACGGTCAGTGTCACCTTTTTTGAGTCTCCCCCCTCTTCCTTTCTCTGACATCCGGTCAAGGAAAGGCAAAGAGCAGAAGCGCAAAGCAATAATGCAATTAGCTTTTTCATTATCTTATTTCCTTTGTTTTATGTTTATTTGAGCATTCGCTCAATATAGCCATAGTATGCCCGTAAAAAGAAAATAAATGCTTAAGGAAAAATGTTTCTTTCGTATCACTTTCATGCTTGACGGAGCTTTGCTTTAATATTATAATTGTAATATAGTTATTTGAACGAAAGGATTTTTTATGTCAAAGATCTGTCCCAAATGCAATAAAGCCTATGAAGACAGCTTAGGCTTCTGCTCAGATTGCGGTTCGCCTCTCGCTGATAAGCCCGAAGGAGCACCTGTAACCGAAGAAAGAAGCATCCCTCCCTATCAGCCCGTGCCCACACCTACGTATCAGGCCGCTCCCAAGATGGAGGCCGAGCCCGAAAAGCTCTACCCTGCAGTAAGCACGGCAATGTATTTCTGGCTGAATATTGCAATGGTCATTCCCTTTGTCGGCTTTATTCTCAGCATCGTTCTTACATGCGCTCCCAAAAATGCAAGTCTTAAGAACTACGCAAAAGCATACCTCATTGCAAACCTTATCGCACTCGGCATCGCGATAACCGGACTTGCGATCCTTTCCCTCGTCGGAGGAAGCCTTATTGCTCTTACCGAGGATCTGCCCCGCTTTTTCTGATATCAAAACCAAAAGCCTGAATGCATAGCATTCAGGCTTTCAGCTTGTCGATAAAGGTATCGACAAGCTGACTTCGGGCTGTCGAAAAGGATGCAGAAGCCGTGAATTGTCCGTCGTCGGCGTACAAAGGTACGACAGAGGGACAATTCGCGGCTAAAAAGCCGCATTTAACAATGA
>JAFQDC010000016.1 GCA_017416205.1 Clostridia bacterium
AAAAAAGCTCCGCAAAAAACTTTAAACTATAGGAAAAAACATAATAAAGTATTGCTTACAACATTGCGTTTTTCATTTTCTAAAGTTTTTTGAGAGTGCAGAGAACTTTTTTACAAAAAAGTTCTTTGCATCTATCTCCTCTGTGAAAAAATTTGCTGCAAAGCATTCACAGATCCACTTTACATTAATTTAATACAAAAAAACGCAAGAATAATTTGCTAATTTTACATACTCAAATACCTTGTTTTTCCTTGATTTTAACTAATATTGTAGTATAATTAATATGTATACTTTTATATAACGGAGATGAAAAACATGAAAAAGCTAATATCCGGCATTCTCATTTTGTCAATGCTTCTCTCCTCATTTGCTTTTACGGTACCCGTAAGCGCAATGGCAAAGGCAGACAACATTGACTATGTTAGCGCGCTCTATTTTGCAAGCGCGCCTACAGTCGACGGATTTATTTCCGAGGCTGAGTGGGGCGAATCTTCTGTTTTCGTAGAGGCACTTGACTGTGCCACTATCGATGACACGATGCCCTACACCCGTTTCTTCTACAACCGTATGTCCGCAACGAATATGGACGATTACGGTAGCTTCTCCTACTACATCTGGCTTCGCTGGAGTGAGGAGTATTTCTACATTGGCGTTAAGGTAAACGACCCTAACGTACATTCTCTTAAGAACGGTACGAACAATCTTTGGAACGGCGACGCTATCCAGACCCGTATCGACAAGGCAGGCGCAAACGCTTCCGTTAACGGCGGTAACTTCACGGTAACTGCAGACAGACAGAAGCCCTGGAGCACAAACCTTGTTCCCGACTTCCTTTTTGGTTATTCCGAGATCGCAGGCGGCTTCTCTGAGGCATGGGAGAACAACACCAATAAGGGTATGACTTCCTTCTCCAACAACCCTCTCGGAACAGCTCCCTGTGTAGTAGCTCCCGCAGGAAGCAGCTACTCCACAGATACACAGAACGGTATCACAACATACGAGGTTGCTATTCCCTGGACATACATCCTCAACGGTGATTTCGAAACACTTACATACACAGAGTATAAGACAGGCCGCAACGGTAACCTTCAGGGCGGTATCGGCCGTGAGCTCGGTATGTCTCTCGTAGTACTTGATGACGGTAACGATGCAGTTGCAGGCTGGGACGCTTATATGTCCTGGGGTTCCGGTATCGTTAATTCTCATCATACTGAAGGTGCGTTGTCCTGTACAGGATCCAATGCTGTAACTCTCTCTGCAACTCCCGTTGATCAGGGTGATTACCAGACTTACGATCCCACGCCCCTTCTTGACGTTAAATTCTCCGATGATAGCATCGACGCTCCCAACGTATATTACGACTATCTTGCCGGAGACATTTTCAGGGATAACAGACTTAATTCTAAAGACCGTCTCACAAGTCTTACATATGACGATCCCGCAGACCTCTCCGTATGGGGTTCTTCCGAATATTTCGGCAAGGCTACAGACTTTGGCGGCGATCACGGATACGTTCTTGACTACACCGATATGACCGAAGAGCGCGGCACCACCTATATTGACACCCGCGACGGTGATATCGAGTATAAATTCCCTGTATCCTACACCTTTGAATTTGATATCAAGTATACTGACACACCCCTGCTCATCGAGGGCTATGAATCCTCTATCTACAACTGGTTCGGCGGTGCAAACGTATATGCTTATCAGTGCGGCTACTACTTCAATGACTCCATGTTCAAGGTCGTTAACACAAACGATCCTCTTGAAGTGATCGCTGAATATCCTTATGACCTCAAGCAGGACAACTGGTACAACTGGAAATTCCAGTATGATAACGATTCCTGCACTGCCCGTCTCTGGATCGACGATCTTTCTACAGAGTCTGACAACGTAGTCAGCGGTACACCCGGCGTGCCCGGATATACGGACACCTGGGGTACTCTCGTTATCAATACGAACTGGAGATACTTCTACTACTCTTCAGACTATTGTCTCGAAGACGGTACACTCCTCCTTTTCAGACAGATGAATACTCAGGTTGCATACGATAACGTTAAGATCTACAATTTTGCAAGTCCTTCTTATATTCCCCTTAACGTTGATATTGATGACGGCGGCGATGATGGCGGCGATGACGGCGACGATGACGGCGGCGATGACGATATCATCACACCAGGCACTTATGAGTTTTCATTCAAGGCCGATCTCGCATATTATTCCACAGAAAAGCTCCTGTTCAACCTTGAGTTCGACAAGAATGTTGCAAGCTTTGGAGGAATCAAGGGCCTTGAGGAAGGAACCTATCTCATTAAGAGAAACTCTGCAGGCTCTTACACCATCGAGATAATCAACTTTAATTATCTCAACTCAATTTCCGCAGGTGATGAGTATTTCAGACTCGTCTTCAGTTGCGACGATATATATGACGCTGCTGTTTCGTTAGACTACGAATGTGTATATTCCGATTCTCCCGCAGACAGAACTCATATATTTACTTCTACCGTAGATATCTATGAGTATGGAGAACAGGCTTATATTACCTATATTCCTGAGGTTTCAGGCATATACAATTTCTATTCCTCTTCAAGCTCCGATACCGTTGGTTCCATTTATGACGAAGACTGGAATCAGATCGCATATAACGATGATGACGGCGGAAGCACTAACTTCAAGGTAACTGCTACTCTCTATGAAGGCTGCAAGTATTATCTTTGTGCAAGCTATTACAACAGCAGTTCAATAGGATCCTTTGAGGTTACCCTTGAAAAATCTGTTCCCGTTGAGCTTGATTACCCCCAGATCTTCCTCAACGACGTTTGCTCAGCTGATATCACAGAGTTCGGTGCGTTTGCAACCTTCCTCTTTATTCCCGAATACAGCGGCGAATATGAGTTCTTCTCAGAAGCGGGAGCCGACACATACGGATATATCTGTGATGAATATGACAACACCATTTCATCTGACGATGACTCCGGCTCTGATCTCAACTTCAACGTTCGCGCTTATCTTGAAGCAGGCAGACGATATATTCTTAAGGCAAGATATTATCACTCTGATGCAGTGGGCAGCTTTAACGTTTCCGTTACAAGACCTCCTGTTTACGGTTACAGTGATACTTATGAATATATGATCTACGATGATCACGTGATCATCACCGAGATCTACTACGATGCCGAGACGATCGAGATCCCCTCTGAAATAGACGGACTTCCCGTTACCGGAATTACAGACGTAGGATATTATTCCAACACGGTCAAACACATCATTATTCCCGACAGCGTAACCACTATCGGCGATTATTTCCTCCAGAAATACGATAACCTCAGAACCGTATCCTTCGGTGCAGGTATAAGAAATCTTACTTCTTATATGTTTGCTTACAGCTACAACCTTGAAAGCATTACAGTTTCTGAGGCAAATGAACACTTTACTGTAGTCAACGGTGCTCTCTACGACAAAAATGTAACAAGCCTTATCGCAATTCCCTCAGCCTCCGTGAGAAGTATCGTTATTCCCAAAACGTGCGTTGACATCACTGCTCTTGATCAGCCCATCTACAGCGGAATCGACGTTTCCTTCGAGGAGGGTCACTCCTATTACGTTACTATCGACGGTGTAACCTATAGCAGCGATATGACGAGAATAGAGTTCTGTTCCAAGGACTATGAGGGTGATTACGTTATGCCCGATTCCGTTACGGAGATCAAGCCTCTGGCGTTCTACGATATCGACGGCCTTACAAGTGTTGTTGTTTCCAAGAACGTAACGGAGATCGTTTACTACACATTTGCTTCCTGTAAGAATCTCCAGAGCGTTGAGATCCCCTCAGGCCTCGTCAGCATTGGCGATCATGTTTTCAGAGACACACCTGCACTTGAAAGCGTTATTCTACCCGACACGCTTACAGACATCGGAGAGAGAGCTTTCATGGATTCCGGTATCCCCTCCATTACTATCCCCGATTCATGCGAATATATCGGCTACTGCACCTTCGCAAATTCCGGCCTCAAGAGCATTGACCTCGGAGAGGGTCTCATTGAGATCGGATCATCTGCCTTCAGCTGCACTCCTCTTGAGTCAGTTGTTCTTCCCGACAGCCTGACTACTCTCGGCTTCAGCGCATTTGACCGTTGCAGACAGCTCAAGACTGTTTCGATCGGTAGCGGACTTGAGATCATCGAAGACTCCACATTCTACGGAAGCGGTGTTGAAAGCATCGTATTCCCCGAGAATATTATGTATATCGGTGACAGAGCTTTCGCAGATTCAGCACTCACAAGCCTTGAGTTTAAGAATCCTGCGGTTCAGCTTGGCAACTACTGCTTTGCACGCTGTCCTCTCCAGGCTCTTGTTCTCGGAGATGAAATGACCGAGATCCCCTATTACGCCTTCACAGGAACCGACATAAAGGTTGTCGATATTCCTGCAAGCGTTACAAGCATCGTTTACGGTGCCTTCTCCGGTTGTGAGGATCTTGCTGATATCAGCATCCCTCAGGACGTAACCAACATCGGCGGTCATACCTTTGACGGTACTGCCTGGTACAGAGACCATGAGGACGGTGTTATGTATCTTGACCACGGCGTATACAGCTGGAAGGGTGCAATGCCCGCTGATACTTCCCTCTCTCTGAAGGAAGGCTCTACTATAATAGCAGATTACGCGTTTGAAGAGCAGTACAATCTTACTTCAGTTACTCTTCCCGACTCTCTTGAGATAATCGGTGATTATGCATTCTACGGCTGCCACAATCTTAAGTCGATCAATATTCCCGCAAGCCTCAGAACCATCGGTGACGGTGCATTCAACGGTTGTATGAGCCTTGAAAGCATAACAGTTGATCCCGACAACGAATACTTCTACGTTGAAGACGGTGTTCTTTACAGTAATGACGGTTGGGTGATAATTGATACAAACATCAATTATGAGATCTACTCAATGTGGTTCTCAAGCTCACCTTCCAAATACACATATCAGATAGGTGAAAAGCTCGATCTTACGGGTGCTTGCGTAAGAATTGATTATCAGGGCGGATATGTGGAATATATCACCGGGGATTTTGAAAAATACGGTATCTCCTTCAAGGGCTTCAATTCAAGCAAGATCGGTGAATACTGTGTGGATCTCGTATATAACGGCAACGTATACGACTCATTCTGGGTATACGTTACTGATGACGGGGTTGAATTCCCCGTTGCTCCCGAAGAAAAGGCACATGGCGATATTAACAGCGACGGTCAGATCAACGGTAAGGACTCTTACCTTATGAAGATCTACATCTGCGGTGTTATTTCCGAAATCAACATAGCAGCTGCTGATCTTTATGAGGACGGCACCGTTGACTCAAAGGATGCTAACCTGCTCATCAAGATCATCATTTCAGGTGATGACGAATACGGTGTGCCAGAGGAGATCAGCGATTATTTCGGAGTATCTCCCAATGAGTATGACTCTGACAACGACGGCCTCAGCAACTACGTTGAGATCTTTATTACAGGCACTGATCCCTCATTGGCCGACTCTGATTATAACGGAGTCATTGATGCATATGAGGATGCCGACGGTGACGGTCTCGGCAACTACTATGAGGTGGCTGTAAATACTGAGCCCTCAGATCCCGACACTGACGACGACGGTCTTACAGACTACGAAGAGGTTTATGAGGCAAACACAGATCCTCTTAAGTACGACACCGACGGTGACGGTATGTCCGACGGTGACGAGATCGAGCTCGGTCTTGATCCTCACGCTGCAATGTCTGACGGTGTTACACCTGACAGCGAAAGAGAATTTAATCAGGAGCTCAATGCTGAGAATATCAGTGATTTCCTTACCGCAGAAGAAAGCGATGCAGTTCCCTCTTTGAATATTACCTCCAGCGGTAATATTAACAGCAGTGTTTCTATCGTTCCTGCTGATGACTACAGCTTCGGCGACAGCCGCGCAATAGTCGGTACCCCTGTTGACGTTGTCGGTGACAACATTGAGGATGGTACTATTTCCTTCACTTTGAAGAGTTCCGTATCTACCTTCTCTACTTACGGATCAGACATAAGCTATAATACAAATCTTATCTGTAAGTACAATGAGGACGGCACTACCGAATATCTCTATACTACTTATGACGCTGCAAACAATATGATATCTGCTGACGTTTGCGGCGAAGGCACATACTATGTGCTTGACGTTAAGAATCTCTTTGATGAGCTTGGTCGCGATATGCCCACAAGTGCAGCCAGCACCTTCGCACTGAGTGGTGACACCGTCATCTCTCAGCCCAGCGCAATGGCTCAGGCGGACGTTGTGTTTATTATTGATACCACCGGTTCTATGTCTGACGAGATCTACAACGTTAAGGAAAATATGCAGTATTTCGTTGACGCTTTGAAGGAAAAGGGTATCTCTTCCGCAATGGCTCTCATTGACTATCAGGACCTCGAAGCAGACGGATACGATTCAACAAGAGTTCACAAAAACGGTACCTCCAACTGGTTCTATGATATTGATCAGTACAAGGCTGCTATCTCAGCTCTTGATCTCGGATATGGCGGAGACAATCCCGAGTGTGCAGTTGATGCTCTTGAAACTGCAAGACTTCTTGATATGAGAGCTTCTGCAGGAAAGATCTTCGTTCTTGTTACCGATGCCGATTACAAGGTAGACAACAGATACGGTATTCCCTCTATGGCTGCCGAGATCGAGCTTTTGAAGAACGAAGAGGTTACCTGTGCCGTTGTTTCCCCCACCTCTTACAAATCTGTTTATACTGATCTCTACACTGAAACAAACGGCCTGTGGGCTGACATTTACGGCGATTTCTACACAGAGCTTATGACTCTTGCTGACAAGCTTGGTGACGAGATCGTTGGTGATGGCTACTGGATCTATCTTGACGGCCCTGTTCCCGTTCCCGTTAGACTTGACGAGGAGCCCTACGCAGGAAGCAAGGTAGATACTGACGATGACGGTATTCCCGATATCGTTGAGCTCGAGGGCGCATCTCCCTCCGGTAAGATCAATCTTGATGAGCTCCTTACAAAGGTAAGCGGCGGCGTTATCACCGGCACAAATTACGGCTACGTTACAATGTATAAGTACACAAGTAATCCTTCCGAAAAGGATACTGATCATGACGGCTTTGCAGACAGCGTAGACCCCGATAAGAAGCGTTGGAACGTCAGCTACAGAGACCTTGCGATCCTCTCCAATGCTGTATACGAGAATTACAAGTCCGGTACCGTTCTCTCCAAGGCTTCCTGTAATATCTCAGTTGACGGCTACGGAGCAGCAGCAACAACAGAAGAGCTTAAGGACTGGAAGGTTCTTGAAAGCGTATACAACCCCTACACTGGCTTTGAAGCAGCAGCTTACGCAAAGGATAACAATATCGTTATTGCAATGCGCGGAAGCGAAAGCGAAGACCTCGCTGACGTAGTTCAGGACTGGGTAGCAGCAGATATTATGGGCTATATCTTAGGCTTGAACTGGCAGTTGCCTTCTATGGAAACATTTGTTGCAAGAATTGCCTCCAACTACGGAAAGAAATATGAAAATATTTACGTTACAGGCCATTCCCTTGGCGGATATCTTGCACTTATGGGCGCTTCACAGCTTGTTAAGCGCGGTCTCGCTGACAAGATCGAGGGAGTAGTTACCTTCAACGGTCTTGGACTCAGCTCATCCAGCGGACTCGGTGCACTTCTGGATATTGATGATAATATCAATCTCCAGAGAATAAGAAGCGCTATCAAGAACTATAAGGTGACCGGTGATGTTGTTTCCTGCATTGGATACACCCCCGGAGAGGACATTTCTATTCCTCAGGCTTCTTCACTGGGTGGATGGAGTATCACAAATGCACATAGCCTTGCAAGCTTTGCTGAACGCTTCTCAAATGAGCTCAGAAAGCCCATCTACTTGACTTCCACAGATTATTTCGGCCTCAATGATGAAAGAAATAAATAAGATATGCTTGAAAAGAGCACTTGCTTTTCTGATAGATCTGGCAATAACTTTGATTCCTGCAATAATTCTTACGGCTATTGCGTTAACATTGTTTGATGTTTCTTCTGATATCGGCCTTTCACTGTTTACAAGCTTCGCCTTGTTTACAATGCCGCTGAATATCATATTTAATATGCCACCGGAAAATGCTTTTACTCTTTTTGCCATGGCTTACGTTTCGTTTTTAATCATATATATCATATACTGTTTACTTATGGAGCTCCTTTTCAAAAGAACCGTGGGAGCCCGTGGCGCACGGATCATTTGCGTTAAGGAGAACAAAAGCAGGCTTAAGGCCGGAGCGGTAATTATTCGATGTCTTATTAAGTTTATTTCGCTTTGTTGTTTTCCGTTTGCACTTATAACGGTATTCTTCAAAAAAAGAAGGCCATTGTATGATATAATCTGCAAGACCGAAGTCATATCTTTCAGCGAAGATCATAAATAACCAACACAAAAACGCCTGCTGAATTGGCAGGCGTTTTTCTTACGTTAAAAAGCGTTACGGAGATGCCGTAACGCTTTTTGATTACTTATTGATCTTTAATTCTTTTTTCTTTCCAATGTATCTGTATATCCAATTTACAATGATCACCGCAAGGAATGCGTTGAGCAATGCGAGGAGCACTGATGCGATCACGTCTGTGGGGAAATGCAGATAGAGATAGAGTCTGGAGAAGGACACGGCGGCTGCAATAATTATTGCAGGAACTCCGAAGCGCTTGTCCCAATGGAAAAGTACGAAGGCCGCCTCAAAGGATGCTATTGTGTGTCCTGAAGGAAATGATTTATCTCCGGGTCTTGAAACGAGAAGGTCCTCAACAGTCTTTATAGAGCCGTAGGCGCCGTCAAGATCGAAGGGGCGCACTCTTGCAACGATATTCTTCAAAAGGCCGTTACAAAGGATGAGACCGAGAACAAGGGCTACTCCCATCATTATTCCCGTCTTTCTCGTTTTCTTAAAGAACAACATAACCACTGCAATCAGTATCCAGAAAAGACCTGCATCACCAAGATGGGTTATGATCGAAAAGAACTTATCCCAAAAGGGACTTACCATATGCTCCTGTATCCAGTTTAGGACGGAAACGTCCCAGTTCTGCAGCCAATCGGGGAAATAAGGTATCATCATCTATCCTTTCTGTCAGTTGACCTGCATCTCGTAGATCTTAAACTCTCCCTCAACCTTTCTGAGGTAGAGAGTCTGGTCTACAAAGTCATCGTAAAGAGTTGAGCCCTTATAAAGGTTCTGAGTATACTGAACGCGGCAGGAGAAGGTATTATCGTCATACTTAAAAAACTCGCTTGCCTTCATATCAACAAACTCATATTTATCGTAATGGATAACGAACATATTTTCAACGGTTCTGATGCTCTCGTAAAGCTCACTTGTTGAGTCAAAATAAGGTGCAACCTGATTAAAGCCTACCGCATTTACCTTTGAGTCATACTGATTATACTTTGCGTATTTCTCAACGCCCTCAAGTATCCACTCCTTATACTCTGCCTCAAGAGCTGCATCGTATACGGGGGAAGCCTTAAAGCTCTTGTCACCGGTCTTTTCAACTGCCGCCAAAGTACCCTCTGCATTTGCTATTTCAACAGTAGGCTCACAAAGAAGGCCTGATACAAGATACTTTGTATAATAAAGGCCGCTGACACCCTCAGGCATATAATTACAGGAGGGGGTGGATATATCATTTTCCGTAATATTCTTATCGGTAAGCGCTACTCCGTTGACCTTGACTGTATATCCCTTAGGTGCTTCTACAGTGAACTTATTTGTTGAATCCGTATACACTTCAAAGCCCTCGGCCTTATACTGCTTGAATCTTCCCGTAGCTTCCTTATCCTCTGTCAAAGTAAAGGACGCAAACTTTACCTCGTCATCACCTGCAAGAACGATATACTTATATACGTCGTCCATACCTGAGGAGACCTTTTTATAAGTGATCCTTTTATCCTTGGTTACTCCCTCAAGATAGGTTGCCACGTTTTCCTTTGTTTCAAGGATACTTCCCTCTTTGAAGCACATATCTACGTAAGCCGTGGCATCAAATTTTTCAAAATAGCTCTTATAAGTCTCTTCTGCGACGTGTTTTGGCTGCGCCGCCTCATAATCTCCAAGCCAACCGGTAAGAACGTACAGCCATATGCCAAGTGCAATGGTAAACAGCACACAAAAAGCTATATATACCTTCCAGAAGGCAGACATTTTCTTTTTTCTTGCCATTATCCGTTCCCCCTATCAGTTTTCGTTCTCAGGGCCTACCATGAAGAATGTGGGGATCCTTCTGGGCTCTGTGAACGCCTTATAGTTATTTACAAGACCCTTCTTCTGATACTCATCAAGCTTTGCGGTATCATATCCGTACTTATCAAAATAATTCTCATAGTACATCATAGCAGAGGATCCGCCGTCAAGCATACCTGCAGTGGTTGCTCCGTATGAAACCATAAGGTCTATCATATCGTTATGAGTCGCTCCGAGGGAGCTTGCGCTTCTGCCGTCTGTTACTATCATAATAACAACACCGTCAGCCCTTTGACCTATAGCAGTTCTCTGACTCGTTCCCGCGTTTCCGTCCTCATATGAAAGAACTATATTGTCGCCATCCTGATAGATAAGGGTATTACCGTTCTGGAAGGAAACGGCATCACGTATACCAAGTCCGTCAGCCTCTGCCTGAGTCATAGATTCGCGAACTATGAGCTTATTATTCTTATCAAAGCCGATAAAGGTCTTTTTGGTCCTGTCATCGTATACGCATTTTCCCTCAGAATATGTAAGGCCCATAGGTGCGTATCCTGATCCGTGACCGCCGTTATCGGCAAATTCGCCTGCATTTATACAAGCGACCGCACCGTAACGCGCCGCTGCCTGGAACACGTTTACACCTGCCTTTGCATTGGCAAAGTTATCCGTAGACGTTCCGCAGAAAACACGTGAAGGATCCTTGACAAGGAGAACGTACGCCTTAAAAGTGGATCCGCTGACGGTCTCAAATATCATACCGTCCTTAGCGTTTGCCCATTCATCCTCGCCGATATCCGTATCCTTATCGGAATTATAGTCCTCAAGTGAAACCTTATCCTCAACGACCTCTTCACTTTTTGAAATTATGTTGTCAACCGTTTCTGCAGGGAGGAAAATATAGGGAACCCATTTCGTTGCACTCGCCTGCATTGCTGACTGAACAAGAAGGTCTCTTATCGTCTCGCTGGGACCGTAAGCAATAGTACCGACTGAAGCAAAGACTATTACAACCACGAACAGCAGGAGGGCGCCGATTACGGCAAAGGTGCGACCCACGTATCTGCCGATGGAGGGTTTTCCTGTTTCACTGTTCTTTCTTTTCTTGGGCTTCGAGATCCTGCCCATATTGATAATATCTACGTCTCCGCCGTGCTCAGGCTCCTCAGCCTTACCCGTAAGTGCAAACATCATCGCTCTGCTTTCGCTGTCAGAAAGCTCTTTTTTGAATATCTCCTCATCAGAAGGAGCTTTTCTTCTGTTAGTATAATTAAGAGTTTCTCTGGTATCCTGAACCTTTGATGCAACCTTTTGGGAAATGGGTCTTGCGCCGTTGGGAGTTCTCACGGCCTCTGCAGGATTTTTCTGCGTCTGTACAGGTTTCCGCACATCGGGCTGTGCGGGACGGACATTGGGTGCCGGTCTCTGCGCCTGTGGCTGTGCGGGACGGGCATTGGGTGCCGGTCTCTGCGCCTGGGGCTGTGCGGGATGGGCATTGGGTGCCGGTCTCTGCGCCTGGAGCTGTGCGGGACGGGCATTGGGTGCCGGTCTCTGCGCCTGGGGCTGCGCGGGACTGGCATTGGGTGCCGGTCTCTGCGCCTGTGGCTGTGCGGGTCGAGCATTGGGTGCCGGTCTCTGCGCCTGTGGCTGTGCGGGTCGGGCATTAGGTGCCGGTCTCTGCACTTGGGACTGCGCTGAAGGTGATTTGCGGGCAGGATTTCTTGCGCCTGCTTCTGCAGGATCCCCCATACCGATTTTTGAAAGTCGGTTCTTTCTTGCAAGAGCAAGCTCCTGTTGCTCTTTTATGTAATTTTCTCTGAAATCATTTTGCATATTTTCAGTTACTCTCTTTAAATTGATTTTATACGTTTTTCTTGAAAACTATGTGCTTCTGCACAGTGAAGCTACATATATACAACGCGGTGTCAACGGGAACCTTTACTATTGATTCAAGTACAGACTGTGCTGAATTATCTGACACTCCCTCGCAGAATACTCTTACGCTTTCGATACCGATAAGAGCATTTGAAACCAAATGAACGATCAAAGAGCCAACGAGAAGGTTAAATGCTACGAGAAGATAATATTTGACCATTGTGACCAGCACGCTTCCACCCTGCTTATCAAACACAAGTCTGTTAAGGTAGAAATTCAAAAGCGATGAAGCTATACGTGCTCCTCCGTATGCTGCCACTGTTACAAGCAGTCCCTGAGCGATCCTACTGACCATAAAGTTCAGGAAAATGAACATTGCAAGATCAACAAGATAGCATATCATCGAGCTTCCGAGACAAAGGAAAAACTGAGATGTGAAAATGTGCTTAAATATAAGAGAATAGATCCTTACTGAGTCTCTCACAGGTCTGAAGTGAGAGGATTCGTTATCATCAATATAGATAGTATTAATGGTGACCTCTGAATATCCGATTTCCTTTCTCTTCATATAGAGAAGCATATTTGTTTCATACTCATATCTGTCGCCCTTGACCTTAAGCATTCCCTCAAGCTCACCTGTAGGTATAGCTCTGAGGCCTGTCTGAGTATCATGCAGCTTCATTCCAACAAGGACTCTGAACACACCGCAGGAAAACTTATTACCAAACACGCTTCTCGCAGGAATACCTTCCTTTGAAAAATCACGGCAACCAAGCACGATCTCGCCGCTTTCCAGAAGCTTATCCGAAAGCGCCGCAACATCGGAGGGACGGTGCTGTCCGTCACCGTCAACAGTTATTACACCACGACCGTTACGGTTTTCAAGATACCACTTAAAAGCAGTTTTGAGAGCGGCTCCCTTTCCTCGGTTTTCAGGATGAACAAGAACTGTGCATCCGTCTATTTCTCTCACCTTATTGAAAACGTGATTATACTCCTCTTTTCCGCCATCATCTATGACAATTATATCGCGAAATCCAAATTCTATCAAACCGTTTACAGTATCTATCAGCTTTTCATCCGGCTTATATGAAGGAAGGACAACTGAGACTGAATTCTTATCGTACATTAAATTTTCTCCTTATTTAAGGTAATCCGGCAAAAATTCCGGGGAAATTGTATCTGTTACGTACTTTTTGAGTCTGTCAAGCGAGATTGTATTGTTATAATAAGTTCTTACTGCGTGAGAATTACAAAGATCTTCCGTATAATCCTCAAGAAGATACACAGTATTATTATAAAAGCTCTGAGGATAGTGGCAAACAGTAGGTATAAACTCGACATCCTCCGCCTTTGCATCCTTGCCTTTTTCGCGAACTATATTGAATGAGAGCATACCTCCGGGAACGTTATAGTCATGATCCTGCTCATGAACAAAGTTTCCGAGAGAATACGCACACAGAGTTTTATGTCCGTCCTTGCCGCTTATCCATTCAATAGGCTGGATAACGTGAGGATGATGACCGATAATAACGTCGGCTCCGCTGTCTGCCATTATTTTTGCATAGCTCTGCTGAGTTACGGAAGGATCAAAGTGGCCCTCCTCGCCCCAGTGAACGCTTACTATTACAAAATCCGCATTTTCATCTGCTTCTCTGATATCGCCAACAACGTCAGACTGCTTAAGATAAGGCGCCCAAAGTCCTTCAGCGGCAGGATCGGGAGAAAGATTTGTAAACTCCGTATAAGCAACGAATGCAATAATTATACCGTTTTTCTCATAATAGGTGATATATCTTGATGAGTCCTCCATCTCCTCGTAGCAGCCGATAACGTGGACTCCTCTTTCGTTCCAGTTATCAAAGCTTTCGCGAAGGCCAAGCGCACCCTTATCAAGCATATGGTTATTTGCCATACAAACAACGTCAAATCCAACGTCTGCAATATCATAGGTCAGGTCTACGGGGCTATTGAACTGGGGATATGACTCGGGAGGAAAGCTCTCGGAACAAACGGTTTCCTGGTTGATAAAGGAAATATCTGCGCTGCTGATTATATCTTCAACGTTTTTATATATATGTCTGAAGCTATATTCTCTTGTTCCGTCAGACTTGGACTGCGCATCACGCCAGGTTCCATAATAGATAATGTTGTCGCCGCATCCGACAAAGGAAGCCTTATTTATTACGGGAGGCTGAGTTTCCGGTACTGTGGTATGTGCATCTGTGGTATCGGAGCCGCCTACTCCGTCATCAGTTGCATCTTCAAACATACCCGTCTGTCTGAGACAGGATGTGCAAAAAACAATGCAAAGAATTATAGCCACAACAGCAAATATTCTCTTTTTCACAAGTATCACCTCAAAATATTACTATTCATATTATTTTATCATATTACAGCATCTTTTTCAATATAAATCTACATTAATATACGTTAAATTTCAGCTTACTGTCAACCAAATTTTGCAAACAAAAATAGGAACAAAGTGCCCTGAAATCTTCCATTCGTCAAATTTTGGTTTGAGGGGGAGAAAGATGCAAAGAACTTTTTTGTAAAAAAGTTCTCTGCACTCTCAAAAAACTTTAGAAAAGAAAAAAAACGCATCGTAAGCAATACTTTATTATATTTTTTTACCCATAGTTTAAAGTTTTTTGCGGAGCTTTTTTACAAAAAAGCGACCGTCTCTCCCCGATAGAGAAAGCCGCCATTTCGGCGGCTTTCAGCTACAATTCATAAAAAAGGCTGTTGCATTAAACTGCAACAGCCTTTCAGATTCAATTATTACCAGTTAAGGAACTCTTCGCCGTAGATGCTTACGCAGTATTCCTGCCACATATATGCGAGAGAGCCTGCAGGGTACCAACCCTTTTCCTCTGTTCTGCCCTTTACGGTATCAGACTCGGAGGGCATATAAGTGAGCTTCTGGAAAGCATCACTGTTATTTACTTCTGCCTGGAATTTGCCTATTGCAGACTGGAACTCTTCAGCTGTCATAGACTGCATCTGATCATAGATCTTCTTGCTGAGTGCATCAAGCTTCTTGAAGTTCTCCTGATTATACTCGTTTACATATTCCGTGAAAGGAAGTGTTGCAGGCATAAAGGACTGGAGGTTATGCTCCTTGGAGATATCCCATGCGTCAAGTGAAACGCCATAGTCGGGATATGTCATATATACGTTACCTGTATCCTCAAGGTTCATATTATATCCGTCAGCCATCTTTACGATGATGTTCTCATTTTCCTCATCGTACTTCCAGTGAGTACCCTCTGCGCCGTACTGGAGAATAGTGCGAAGACGTGTATCTGTATTGAGAAGTGTGATAACCTCCATAGAACGGCTAACACTCTTTGTATATGCGCTTACCGCAAACATGCTCTGGAGATAATCGGACTTATCGCCCTCTGGTCTTACAAATACGTTGATATGGTAATCCTCTGCATACTTCTGGATCTCAGATGCTGTGCAGGTGATATAACCAACACCGAACTTCTCGGGAACTGTCTCGGAAGTGCTTACGTATCCCTTCTCTGTAAAGAGCTTATAGAGATAGTAGTTGGATGTGAAGTTATTATAAGCGAAGATGTTATCAAAGGTTACATCCTCGGGCTTTGAGCTGTAAAGAACACGGGATGCAAGAACGGAGAACTGACCTTCGTTCTTGGAACCGTTCCAGAACTTATAGTAGCTGGGGCTATAGTCACCGTATACGGGAACGTATCCCTCATGATACTCTGCAACGTCCTCGATGAAGTCCTTACAGTCAGAAAGGCTTGTAAGACGGGAAGGATCAAGATATTCCTTCTCAACAAGCTCCTTATTTACAAGGAAATATGTATACTCACCGATAGCGTGGTTGTTGGGAATTCCGTATACTGCGCCGTCGATCTTCGCAGCTTCAAGGAAGTCGGGATAGATGTAGTTATTGAGAACCTTTGAAGCGCCGGTGAGCTCCTCATTAAGGTTTTCGATCATAAAGTTGTTTGCATACTTAGTGTATGTCTCTTCGCCGCGTACAAGGAAGATATCAAGCTGATTTCTTTCAACGTTGGTATATCCTGTAGCACCTCTTACAACAAGGCTGTAATCACCATCCATATTGGGGTTAACGTACTCTGTTGTTCCCTCTACGTAGGTCTCGCCCTTCTGAGCTGCTTCGATCTGCTCCTGTCTCTTATTGAGAGCATCCTGCTCTTCCTTCTCAACACGGGTAGCAATGGTATTAAGACGCTCATCCATTACCTTCTCGTATTCAGCATCGGGAATACCGTAGAGCTTGATAGCTGTATCGAATTCAGACTGTGTTACTCTGTTGATAGCCTCCTCAACCTGCCAGAGAGACTCTTCTGTTGTTCCTTCTCCAACGGGAACCCAGAGAGTAAGCGTCATACTGGAACGGCTGATTTCCTGCTCTTCTGTACCGGTTGTATCCGTTGATGTGCCATTTCCGAGACCTGAGCATCCGGTAGACATAATTCCGGTGACAAGCATAGCTGCACAAAGCAGGATACATACAAGCTTCTTTTTCATTTAGGGATCCTCCTCAAGCGTATTTACGCATCTTTAACAGTATTATTTTACTATAAACCTTAGTTTATGTCAAGGATATTTTCCGCCCTTCCCGTCGATTTGACGGGGAGAAAACTCCTAATTTTGAATAGTTTATAAATTAAATTGTGACAAACGTGCATACAGATTGTAGTCTTTTGTATTAAATGGCTATTTTTCGGTCAAAGGTGCCAAAAAACGTTCCCTTTCTTCGTTGGTCTGACCACAAAAAATTAACAATTTGATTCCTTTTACTGCTCAATCAGAAGTCAAGAAAGTCCTTAAGCCTCTTCGAGCGGCTCGGATGCCGAAGCTTCCGGAGAGCCTTCGCCTCGATCTGACGAATACGCTCACGTGTGATATCGAACTTCTTACCCACCTCCTCAAGAGTATGGGTTCTGCCGTCCTCAAGGCCGTAGCGGAGCTTAAGCACCTGTTCCTCGCGGGGGGTAAGGGTATGGAGGACCTCTCTGATCTGCTCACGGAGCATTGCGTAGGATGCAGCATCCTGAGGCGCGGGGCTGTCATCATCGGGAATGAAATCACCGAGGTGTGAATCCTCCTCCTCACCGATAGGTGTTTCAAGGGAAACAGGATCCTGCGCGATCTTCATGATCTCACGCACCTTTTCGGGAGACATGCCGATCTTCTCAGCAACCTCATCAGCGGTTGCCTCGTGACCAAGCTCCTGAAGGAGCTGACGCTGATAGCGGGATACCTTATGGATGGTCTCAACCATATGTACGGGAATACGGATGGTTCTTGCCTGATCTGCGATGGCTCTTGTGATAGCCTGACGGATCCACCAGGTAGCATAGGTTGAGAACTTGAAGCCCTTTGTGAAGTCGAACTTCTCAACGGCCTTCATAAGACCGAGGTTACCCTCCTGAATAAGGTCAAGGAAGAACATTCCCTTACCGACGTATCTCTTTGCGATGCTTACAACGAGACGGAGGTTTGCTTCGATGAGCATCTGCTTTGCGGCCTCATCTCCGTTTGCCATTCTCTCGGCGATCTCAAGCTCCTTATCTGCATCAAGAAGCGCTACCTTACCGATCTCCTTAAGATACATTCTTACGGGGTCATCAATGGCAAGACCCTCCTGCTGGAGCATCTTTTCCATATCCTCTGCGCTTTCCAGCTGCTCTACCTCGTTTTCGATATCCTCAAGCTCTGCGGGATTCTCATAGCTGATGACCTCGATACCGTTTGCCTCAAGCTGATCGTAGACCTTTTCGATCTGATCAATATCGAAATCGGCAAATTCGATGGCCTCCATAATATCCGCATTGGAAAGAGAGCCCTTTGCCTTACCCTTTTCAATAAGGGCCTTCATATCAAACTGTTTCTTTTCCTGTTCCATATTTATCCTTTCATGCCTTTTTGGCCATAAATTAACTTATTGATCCTTTTTTTCAAGGCGCCGCCTTGCGATAAGATCGGAAAGATCCTCGCCTTCGGCCCGCCCCTTGATTCTCTCAGCTTCCCTTTTCAGCTCCGCAACCGTTTCAAGGAAGGCGGCTTCGCTGTTATTTGAAAGCTCGCGACGTTTTTTTATCATAGCTTCGAAAGCTCCGATCTCTTCGATCTTAAAGCTTTCCGCAAGAAGGCCGAATTCAAATCCGCCCGACTCCTGCATCTCACACATCTTAACGTAAAGCCTGCGATTAAGCTCCGAATAGAAGCAATCGGGAGAAAGGAGATCCTTTTCCCTTTCAAGCTTTATAAACTCGGGACGGTAGAGCATCATACCGAGGACGGCGCCCTCAAGGCTGCCCGATCTTTTCTCCTTTGCGAAATCGGGGTCCACGCGGTCTCCGAGCCTTGCGGTATTTCGGAGAAGCTCCGCTCTCTCGTCCTTTTTTCTCTCGTTGTTCTTCCGTCTGAGAGTAGACGCGACCTCTCCCTTTACGCTTTCAAGGGAAAGCTCAAGGGCATCGGCCACCTTTTTAATATAGATATCTCTTTCCACCCTTGACGGGATATTTGCAATGGAACGGCACAGCTCCTTGGCCCCTCTGACCTTTTGCTCTGCATCGTTCATATCGTATTTGCTCTTTACCTGAAAGATCTTATAATCAAAGGGAGTCTTTGAGTTATCAAGCACCTCACGGAACTGCAAGGCGCCAAAATTCTTTATATACTCATCCGGGTCCTTAGCTCCGGGAATACGGAGAACTCTTACTGCGATATCCACCTCGGAAAGGAGTCTCATTGCTTTATCCGCCGCCTTCTGGCCTGCCTCGTCGCTGTCGTAGCAGATGACAACCTTATCCGTGTATTTTTTCATGATCCTTGCCTGCTCCGCAGTTATTGCAGTACCGAGAGTTGCCACGGCATTTGTAAAGCCTGCGGCGTGGAGGGCGATAACGTCCATATATCCCTCGCAAAGAATAAGGCTTCCCTCGCTTGAATTCTTTGCATAATTGAGAGCAAACAGGTTTCTTGACTTTTTGAAGGCGGGAGTATCTGCGGAGTTCAGGTATTTCGGCTGAGAATCATCAAGGACTCGTCCGCCGAATGCTACCACGTTTCCCGCCACGTCAATAATGGGAAACATTACGCGGTTTCTGAAGCAATCGTAAATATGCTTTTCGTTCTTTCTGCTTCTCTGGCAAAGGTATCCTGCCACCATTTCTTCTTCTGTGAAGCCCTTATCCGTAAGATATCTTTTTAAGCTATCGTAGCTGTTTGGCGCATATCCAAGGCCGAAATGCTTGACGGTTGAGCCTGAAAGCCGGCGCTTCATAAAATATTCGCGGCCGGGCGAACCCTCGTCGGTATAGAGCATTTTATGGAAAAACCTTGCCGCTGTCTTATTCATTTCAAGAACTCTCGTTCGGCTGACGCCTCCCTTTTCCTGCTTATCCTCATCGGGGAGTGTGACTCCGCACCGCTGGGCAAGAAAATCAAGGCTTGCGCGGTAATCGAGGTTTTCCATTCTCATTACGAAGGTGATAACGTCGCCACCTGCTCCGCAACCGAAGCAATAATAGTGGCCGTCACCTGTATACACCGTAAACGAGGGGCTTTTCTCGCTATGGAAGGGGCAAAGGCCCTTAAGGTTTGCCCCCGATCTTTGCAAGGTCACGTAGGAGGATATGACGTCCTCAATACTGTTTCTGAATTTAAGATCTTCAATTACGCTTGCAGGTATCATCATACTCCTCCTTTCTTTTTAATACTCAGTCTTGCCCTGCCATACGGAGGGAATAAAGAGCTTTTTGAATATATCGATAGCATATCTGTCGGTCATGCTTGAGATATAATCGCAAACGCATCTGCCGACAGGCTCGTTTTCAGTATTATAATAATAAAACTCGGGCATTTTTTCGGGATGGAAGACAAAATACTCATAAAGCTCACGGAGCATGCTTTTGGCTTTTATCTCCTCACCCTTAGCAATTGGATTTTTATAAACTGCCTCGAAAAGGAAGTCACGAAGCTCGTTCATTGCTTCTCCTACCTCGGAGGTCATTACTATATCAGGCTTATCCCGGCTTCCCTCGATAACGGAGGTGACCATGGTATTGATACGTTCACTGTGGCCCTTTCCCACAACGGAAAGGATCTCCTTTGGGATATCGTCGACAGACAGGATACCTGCTCTGCAGGCATCGTCTATATCGTGATTTATGTATGCGATACGGTCTGCATACTTAATTATTCTGCCTTCAAGAGTGGAAGCCTTATTGCTGCCTGCGTGGTTAAGTATTCCGTCTCTTACCTCCCAGGTAAGGTTAAGGCCCTGACCTGAGTTTTCAAGCCTTTCAACTACTCTCACAGACTGCTTATAATGAGTGAATGATGAATCAAAGCACTCCTGCATGACGGTCTCGCCCGCGTGGCCAAAGGGAGTATGACCGAGATCATGGCCGAGAGCCGCCGCTTCGCAAAGGTCCTCGTTAAGCATCAGAGCGCGGCAGATGATACGTGCTATCTGCGACACCTCAAGAGTATGGGTAAGGCGAGTTCTGTAATGCTCATCCACGGGAAAAAGGAACACCTGAGTTTTGTGCATAAGGCGGCGGAATGCCTTTGAATGGATTATCTTATCTCGGTCTCTCTGGAATTCCGTTCTGTTCTGGCAAGGGGTATACGCAAAGTCTCTTCCCTTTGTATCTGCGGTCAAAAACGCATAGGGAGAGAGGGTCTGCTTTTCTCTCTCGCAAAAAAGCTCTGCTACGGTCACGTGTTCTCTCCTTTCAGCATTTCATATATTTATTTTAATATACGCAAGTTATTACTTTTTTACTTTTTTTGCGAAAAAATCTTTAATTTTTTTATTTTCGGATATTTTTTGGGGGATCAACGGATGATTTCTTGTAGGAACAGGTGTCGAAAACGTTTTCTTTGTTGACGTATTGTATTGATTGTTTTTTCTCGTTTATTCTTGAGATCATCGCTATTTAACGGCAACAAGTTGCCTCACCCTCATCCGTCAACTACGTTGACACCTTCCCCCAAGGGGGAAGGCTCTGATCAAATCGCCTCTTTCACCTACAAAATCACGGTATTCCTAATTCTTCGCTATCGTTCTGAAATGCGGGAGCATATGGAATGCTCCCCTACGGGCTTGCACAAAACGAATGCCTCCACTGACACCGCGAAGCGGTTTTAGGGGAGGTGGCATCGGTGCAAATTGAATTCACAACAGAGGATATCT
>JAFQDC010000002.1 GCA_017416205.1 Clostridia bacterium
AAGGATGCAGAAGCCGTGAATTGTCCGTCGTCGGCGTACAAAGGTACGACAGAGGGACAATTCGCGGCTAAAAAGCCGCATTTAACAATGAAATCCGCCGAAATAATCGGCGGATTTCTACTTTTTTACTGCGTTTTTCACCTAACTTAATACTATATGTTTTGCGGCTTTTGTTCTGCGCCTTTTTCGTCAGTCTGAGCCGTTGCAATTTTTGCAACGGCTATTTTTATTCAGCGTTTATTTCGTTGTCCTTTGCGAAGGCGATAAGCCGCTCGGAAAGATCCAGAAGCTTTTTTTCGGCGGTGTCGATATCATCGGCAAAGGCCTTCTGCTCTGCAAACTTTTCTTGGAGGTCGTGCATATCGCGTCTTGCCTCCGTCCAGCGGGCGGAGAGACTTCCCCATTTCATAAACGAGGGGAGTGATCTTGTCAGTATGGAGCCTGTCAGGAAGCGAACGAAAAGTACCAGAAGGAGCACGGTAAGAACGGTTGCGATCATACCGATAATGATCTCGCTGTCATATGCGGGAATGAAAAACACGGGAAATGCAATGCTGCAAAGCACAACGGCGGAGATAAGAGCTGAAATATTGGCCTTCTTCGCCACCTTTTTGTATTCGGCAACGATGGCTCCCGCCTGGGCTTTTTTCTCGTATATTATCATATCGTTTGTCTTTTCTTCTTCTGTTCTGAAATTCACGGTTCCGTCACTCCTTTCTTCTTAAAAATTTTGCTATTGCCACGAAATCAGCCGCAGACAGCTTCTCGCCGCGAATATCCGTGCGGATACCGAGATGCTCAAGGGCTTGCACGATGCTTTCCTTTGGGCATACGGATGACAGGGCGTTTGTAAGGGTTTTTCTTCTCTGAGCAAATCCTGCGGAAATCAGGCGCTTCGCAAGGCCGATAAGCTTATCAAGCTCGCCGTCGTCCTCAGGGAGGTCGGGAAAAGCCTCGCGTACTCCGCCCTTGTAAAGAGTTATCTGAACAACTGCGCTGGTCACCTTGGGCGCAGGATAGAAGCATCCCGCGGGAACGGTAAAGAGCTTTCTTGCAGTACCGCAAAGGTTAACGGATGCGGTAATAGAACCGTATTCATTGCTTCCCGCCTCGGCGCAAAGTCTGTCGGCGACCTCGTTCTGAACGAGGACCGTTACTGATTCCACCTGAGGGCGCTCTGAAGGAGCATATGCTTCAAGGATGGCCATTATGATAGGCGAAGTGATATAATAGGGGAGATTTGCGCAGATGCGGACGGGAGAATCTCCAAAGCTTTCTGATAGCAGATCCTTTACGGAAAGCTTCATAAAGTCCTCGTTGATGACACGGACGTTTTCGCAGTCCTCAAGGGTCTCTCCCAGAAGAGGGATAAGTCCGCGGTCGATCTCCACGGCAAGAACCTTCTCGAAAATAGCTGAAAGCTCTCTCGTCATTGCTCCGATGCCGGGGCCTATCTCAAGAGCGCAGACACCGTCGGGAGCTGAGCTGTCAGCGCCGCCCCATCCGCAGTCACGCCCCATAGCGCTTGAGCCTGCAATGCGTGCGGGAACGTCGGGATTTATGAGAAAGTTCTGGCCAAAGCCCTTTTGAGGTGCAAGGCCGTATCGCTCGAGAAGCTCACGTACGGTTGTCAGATTACAAAGATTCATAGATATACCTTTCCAAAAAAACTGTAGTCCTTTCGGATCGGAGGGATCCGAAAGGACACCGAACAGAATTTTGTGTGATAGGGGCTTAGATAATTGTTGCAGTATAGGAAGTAACAAAGCTTTCGCCGGGGGCTATTGTCTTTGCATACTTCTTTGTGGCAAACTCGCTTGTTTCCTGAAGTCCGCCGGGGAGACCGTTCCAGGGCTCGAGGCAGATGAAGGGGGAGGACATCTTAATGGGAGTCCAGAAGCCGATAGCGTCAAAGGAGTCAAACTCAAAGCGAACGCCGTGACCTGTATTTCTGTTAACGAGATTTACCTTCTTTACGGGAAGATTTTCAACAACTACAGCGTCGAAATCGAAGCGGTCGTAGATAAGATCCATTTTGCCGTCCTTGATGTAGTCAAGCTCGGGCATATCGGGGCTCATATAGCCGCCTGCATCGAGATCGCAGTTGTGAGCTACAGCGCCCTCGGCGTTATCAAACACAAGACTGTAGTCCTCAAACTTCTCGCCCTCATTAAGGGGGCAGTTGAAGCCGGGGTGACCGCCGATACAGAAGATCATTTCCTTGTCGCTTCTGTTTGTAACCTTGTACTCTGTGGTAAAGCCGTCCTCTGTAACGGAGTGAGTGATATCAAGATTGAAGTCGTAGGGGTAGCATTCCTTCGTGCTGTCGCTCTCTGTGAGACGGAGTGTAACGGAGGAGGGAGTGACCTCAACGGGTGTGTATTCTACCTTTCTTGCAAAGCCGTGCTTCTTCATAGGATATGTAGTACCGTCAATGATGATGCAGTCGTCCTTTGCGCGGCAAACAACGGGGAAGAGACAGGGAGCCTGACCGCTCCAGTGCTCGGCATGGCCGTACCATACGTATTCCTTGCCGTCCTTTACAAAGGAGATGAGCTCGCCGCCGACAGTCGTGCATTTCGCCTGAGTGTCGCCCTTGGAGATAATGAATTCCATAATATTGTCCTTTCTTGAAAGCATAGAGATGTTTCGCCCTTGCGAGGGCGACAAGGGCTCCGCGCCCTTGACCGCGCAACCTTTTGAAAAAGGTTGACGAAAACTTTTAAAAATGGTTTAACCGAGCTTTGCAAGGCAAAAGTTGCGGTGTTAACACCGCGGCGCTACAGCGCCTACCATCGCAGGGGCACACGCAAAAATTAACGAGTTAGTTTTTGCGTGTTTCCCTTCGGCGATGGCTTTTGCCTTTAAGATCTCTTAGTCTATTTGAAGTTTTTTGAAGGTGCGGAAACTTTTTCTCAAAAAAGTTTCTGCGTAGTCCCGTATCTCCTTAGAAATAAAGCTTCTCTTCGAGGTAAGACTTAAGCTCTGCGATGGGGAGGCGGACCTGCTCCATGGAGTCACGCTCACGGACAGTTACGCAGCCGTCCTCAACGGAATCGAAGTCGTATGTAATGCAGAAGGGGGTACCGATCTCGTCCTGTCTGCGGTAACGCTTACCGATAGAGCCTGTCTCGTCGAAGTCAACGCGGAAGTACTTTGCAAGCTCTGCATATACTTCTTCAGCGCCCTCGGAGAGCTTCTTTGAGAGGGGAAGAACTGCAGCCTTGATAGGAGCAAGGGCGGGATGGAGGTGGAGAACCACTCTCACGTCGTTCTTAGCCTCGTCAACGACCTCCTCGTCGTAAGCTTCGATAAGGAATGCGAGAGCAACGCGGTCAGCGCCGAGGGAGGGTTCGATAACGTAGGGGATGTATTTCTCATTTGTTTCGGGATCGAAGTAATCCATAGCCTCGCCGGACTCGTTCTGGTGAGACTTAAGGTCGAAGTCTGTTCTGTCAGCAATACCCCAGAGCTCGCCCCATCCGAAGGGGAACATAAACTCAAAGTCAGTTGTTGCCTTGGAGTAGTGAGAAAGCTCAGCCTGCTCGTGGTCGCGGAGCTTAAGGTTTTCGTCTCTCATGCCGAGACCGAGAAGCCACTGGTGGCAGTATTCCTTCCAGTAGTTGAACCATTCAAGGTCAGTTCCGGGCTTGCAGAAGAACTCAAGCTCCATCTGCTCGAACTCGCGGGTACGGAATGTGAAGTTACCGGGAGTGATCTCGTTACGGAAGGACTTACCGATCTGAGCTACACCGAAGGGAACCTTCTTTCTTGTTGTTCTCTGAACGCTCTTGAAGTTAACGAAGATACCCTGAGCAGTCTCGGGACGGAGGTAGAGCTCTGTAGAGGAGTCCTCGGTAACGCCCTGGAATGTCTTGAACATCATATTGAACTTACGGATATCTGTAAAGTCGCACTTGCCGCAGCCGGGGCAGGGAACGCCCTTTTCGCGGATGTATGCGGTCATTTCTTCATTGGAGAGAGCCTCAACTACCATATCAATGCCGTTTTCAGCATTCCAATCCTCGATAAGCTTGTCAGCGCGGTGACGCATCTTGCAGGAGTGGCAGTCGATAAGGGGGTCGTTAAAGTTAACAACGTGACCGGAGGCTACCCAGGTGCGGGGGTTCATAAGGATACCTGCATCAAGACCTACGTTGTACTTGGATTCCTGAACGAACTTCTTCCACCAAGCCTTCTTAACGTTGTTCTTGAACTCAACGCCGAGAGGGCCGTAGTCCCAGGAGTTAGCGAGACCGCCGTAGATCTCACTGCCTGCGTATACGAAGCCGCGGTTCTTACAAAGTGCGACGATCTTGTCCATCGTCTTGTCAGTATTTTTCATTCTTGCCATGATATTTATGTCCTTTCGGTTATTTACAGAGTTAAATTATATAATCAGCGGTAATTTGCAAAATAGCTTATTGCCGCGTCAATATCGGGATTGTAGAAGCCCTCCCGTCCGCCCTTGCCGATAATGAACTTGCCGGGGTAGGTGAGGGTCTGGATCTTGAACCAGCTGTATCCGCGGATGACCTCGGAGTGTGCGAGAACGTCATCCTTTGTGATATTTGTCTTTACCATCTTCTTTTCAAGACTTGTGAACTCCTGAGTCAGTGAGCCGTCTGAATCGTCGGAAAGATTCAGCATAAGGCCGTTTGCAAAGCTCTGAAGGATGAGCATCTCGTCGTCGATGCCGTCGGTATCGTCATAGTAAAGGAGGGCTGCCATAAGCTTCTTTGCAAGCTTCACGCCTTCAGCCTTGTCGATCTCGGAAACGTAGGTAGTTTCAGCCTCCGTGGTCTCCTCGTCCTTTTTATCCTTATCCTTGTCTTTGTCCTTATCCTTATCGACCTTGGTTGTATCCTTAGCCTTTGTTGTGGTATCGTCGAAGTCCTCGGGGAGAGAAACGTAGTTCTTTCCGTCATAGGCGATATCCACGGGAATATTGCATTCAATACTTCCTATCATATTTGCCACGTTTGAAAGCTCCGAGGAATGCATAACGGAGTAGTAGTCAACGCTAAGACCGGTCATTGCCTCCACCTTTTTGGAAAGCGCTTCGCCTCCCTTGATGGCGTAAAGCTCACCGAGGGTCACGTCACCGAAGGGGGTATCCACTCTTGTGGCTGTGGGGAGGGTCATAACTATATACTCACGGGTCTTAACGTCCGCACGGATAAGCACGATGCTCGTAGCCTCAATGAATTTGTATTCATCGTCAAGAATACCGAAGTCCTCAAGCTTGTCGATCTCCTTTTCGGAGGAGGGGTAGTAGTTATCGAAAACGGTCGGACGGTAGTCGGAAACTATCATAAGCCAAGTGAAGCTTTCTCCGTTAAGGGGTCTTGTAAGTCTGTCGTCAACACCTTCGTTTCCGATACCCGTGGTATCCGCAGGGTCATTGACAAGCAGCTTGTCGAGGTCGTCGCCCTTTTCTTCAAAGATGGCGCAAACAGTGTCGGCAACGTAGCCCGTGGCAAAGAGGGCTATAACTCCAAGCACTATGAGAGAAACTGCGAAGATTATTCCGAAATTACGAAGATTTGTCAAAGTAATTCCTCCATTCTCAGGAATTTTGTGGGTGGTCAGGGAGCCTTTGTGATATCGGTGACAGTGATCCTTGCAATGATATCGGTGCTTTGAACGGTAACTGTCATATTGGGGGCGATATAGGTATTGGAGTTAAGGAGAAATCCGCTTTCCGTCATAGTTCCGTCAACGATGAAAGTTCCGGTAATATCAACGGTACCGTCTGTGGCGTAGCTGATAACGGCCTCACCTCTTGAATTCTCGCTGAGGATCTTTGCAGGGGTAAAGGTGGCGTTTCCGGAAAGAGTGCCGAAGCGATCTCCGCTTTCAAGAAAGAACTCGCATCCCTCGGAAAAGCAGCTGCTGTATTCATCCTTTTCGCCCTCTATGATATATGAGACCGCGTAGCTTCCCTTTTCCTCCCTGGAAAAGAGTCCGTTTTCGCCGATGGCGATGCGAACGGCGACGCCTGCAAGGCAAAGCACCAGTAGCAGAATGATAAGAATATCAACGGCGGCTATCCTTTTTTGGGGCTGATTAGTATTAGCTTTATTATTCATATTCGTTTATATTATAGCTTTATATATAGCTTATTTATTCTTTTTCTTTTCTCTTGCGGCTGCTTTTTCAGCCTCTTCAGCTTCAGCTTCAGCCTTTGCTCTGGCTTCTCTCTCCTGCTTATCCGCCTCGATACGGATCTCGCTTACGTGCTCTGCAAGACCTGAGAGGATTCTTGTGCTGGGCTTTTTCATACAGATGAATACGAGGATGATGATAATTACTGCCGCAACGAGGATTATAAGTGTTTTCCAGATCTTTGTGGTCGCCTCCTGGAATATGGCGTCAGTATAAGTAACTGCAACAAGACCCATAAGAGCACTGATAGCGTAAAGGAGCCTTACAGCCTCTCTGTGGGTGAAGCCCATATCCACAAGCTTGTGGTGGAAGTGTCCGCGGTCGGGATGGAAGGGGCTCTGACCGTGAATAACACGGCGGCAGATTGCGATAAGGGTATCGAGAATGGGAAGTGCAAATATGGAGAGGGGAACGAGGAAGGAAAGCATGGTATGAAGCTTGAAAAGACCCTGAACGGATATTATTGAAAGAGTATATCCGAGGAAAAGAGCACCCGTGTCACCCATAAATATCTTTGCAGGATTCTTGTTGTAGGGAAGGAATCCGAGGCAGGAGCCTGTAAGTATCGCTGTGATAAGTGCACTTGTGAAGTCGCCCGTAATGAGCATAACCATAAATATGGATACGGATGTAATAGCGGAGATACCGCAGGAAAGACCGTCAAGACCGTCGATAAGGTTGATGGCGTTTGAAAGTCCCACGATCCAGAGCATGGTAACGGGAACGGCAAAGTATCCGAATTCAATGACCGTACCTGCAAAGGTGATATGATCTATAAGGATGCCGAAGGAAACGGCGATTCCCGCAACGCAGAGCTGAACGATAAGCTTCAGCCACGCAGAGAGGCGGAAGATATCGTCAAGAACGCCGAGAATGACAAGAATTCCGCCGCCGATCCAAATAGCGTAGAGCTGTGCTGAGGGCTCACAGAAAACCAGGGTAGCAACGAGAAAGCCTGCAAAGATTGCAAGACCGCCGATACGGGGGGTAGGCTTTTTGTGCATACGTCTTGCGTCTGTGGGGATATCGATAGCACCGATACGGAATGCAAGAAGACGTACGGGAGGAGTTGTGGTATAAGCAACGAGCGCCGCGCACACAACTGCGATGACCGCGATAATAACAGATGTAAAGTTCATAATTCCGTTCCTTTTCTTTTTGTTTCGTTTTTTAGGGCGGATAGGCTTATTCTGCGTTTTCTATGCTGACACAAGTAGAGGTGCAAAACAGGTTGGGATAACGGATATCAAGGGTCCTTCCGATGTTAAGGGGCGTGGACGCTACCGTGTAGCCGCTTTTTGCCTTTATGGCAGAGGTCTCCACCGTAATGTAGAGAATACTTTTTCCCTCAATGGGAGATGAAACGGGGGTGCCCTGGGGGTCGGTTCCGTTGTGGTAGGCCTGAGCCGTTGATACTGCGGTAACGGTACCGATGCGTTGCGCCGTAGCATGATCGTAGACTCCGTCTCCGACTGCAACCTTTGAGCAAAGCTCTGAGCTTATGGAGTCTACCTTAAGCACATATCTGACCGTTGCCTTTTCGCTGCTGTCTCCAAATCCTGAGATAAACCCGTATACAGTGGCTCCAACGATGGAGAGCAGAGCAACGATGATGATAATATCGATTATATTTATTGGCCTTTTTGTTTTCATGGTATCAGTCCTTTCGTGGGCTGTTGTTATACGTCAGGGGAACTTTTGCAAGAGTGACAGAGGAGTGCTCACGGCAATTCTCAAAGCAGATCGAGCTCTGAGCCTTGTCCATGGCACGAGAGGCGTTCTCGGAGTATGCGCTGCAGGCACCGCAGATAAGGAATGCCCATGCATATGAGGAGGAAACGGCATAGAGATCAGAGAAGGTGGCGCACAGGATGAGTGACACAACTGAGCATATCATTGCAACTGAGCCCATACGCAGCTCGGCAGGATCGGCGATTGTAGAAAATCTACCCACCGATTCCCTGAATGAAGAATTGTTATAGGTCCTGAGTATGACAGACACCGCTTCAAGCAAAACGGCGATAAGAAGGATTGCAAGAATAACGGAGCCGCAAATACCGAGCTGATTGAAAATGCTGTAGAAAAAGCTGCTTCCCGTAGTATTTTCGTTAAAGCCCTGTCCGCAGAAGAGAAACTCATTTGCAAGAGATCCGTTTCCCTGTGATATTACGGTAACCGTTTGGGAATATGCTTCTTTGATGTTTGAAAAGATATATCCGTAGAGCTTTTCGCCAAAAGCGCCTGCAAATGAGGTAATGACAGTAGTACCGAGGATCAGGGAAAGGAAGAAATAAAGCCTTCTGCTGCCTGCTATAAGCATAAGAACTATAGATGCAATAACGGCCGCAGCGGTATAAGCAATGTTTTCGGAAATGATAAGGGTGCACAGCATAGAAACTGAGCATAGGAACACCGTCAGCCTGCTGCTCTCGGAATGAGGCTTCATAATGAAGGCAATGCTAATGGGGATCAGCGTTGCAAAGAACAGAGGCGCAGACCCGTTTTCAAATGCGGGCAGGCTTAGAACCGTGTTTTTGAGATATGCGGGGTCAACTGCGATATCTCTCGGAATAATGGCGCAAAGCGCGTGACCAAGAAGAAACAGCGAGCAAACGAAGCCACCGGTCATTACGGAAAATCCCATAAGATTTTTGATAGTGCGGCAATCTCTGACAAGGCACGTGCAAAGCAGATAAACGATGAGGAGAAAAACGAATCTCAAGTTTTCAGCCCCCACGTCCTCCTGTGAGGATGAAACGAGTCCTCCGAGAGAGCAGAGAGCAAAGATCACAAGAAAAAGATCTGTTTTTCTGATAACGAGAGTTCTTTTTCCGCGAATAAGCTTCAAGGCGTAGGAGACTGCCGTTGAACAAAGCGCAAGGTGCTGAAGCGCCGGGCCGGCAAAAAACAGAAACGCTACGAAGAACGTAAGTCCCGCCTCGGGAGAATAAAGAACAGTGAGAACTATCACCGTCACGGCAATTGCGGTCATCACGAAGGAAAAAGGAAAAACAAGTGTGAAAAGGCTCACGACGATACCGGCAACAAATGCAACGCTCAGGCTGTTCAGAACCGGCTCATAGGGGAGAGACTCTTTTCTGATGGCGAGCTGATGACAAAGAAAGCTTCCGACGCGGCTGTTTATAAGCGCCGTTGCAAAGTTACCCTTTGAAAAGAGTAGCGGGAGCGAGCAGATAACGCACAAGGGGCCTCCGTATATTCCCGAATGGTCTGCCACTCTGTCCGTAAAAAATGCAAGGATCGCAGTAATTATAAAAGCATACGCTCCAAGTGTCACAAAGAAAACGCCGAGAGTACGGAGGGAGAGACAGAGAAATCTGTTTTTCAGTGAACGTATGATGGCAGAGGTGTTGCTCAGGTCAAAAAGGCGTGTGAGCCTTTTGCAGGCAGAGGATACGTAGGTGCGGAGAGATCTTTTTTCATATCTTCTGTTATTATTCATATTCACCGAGCCTCCTCTCTGCACATAAATATACATAATGTATTATACTACAAACCTCTCAAAATTTCAAGGATTATTGAAAAGTATTACATATAATAGGGAACAAATAAACAATTCAAGGGTATGCATTAATATAAAAAATAACCAAAAAACAGTTTTTTGTCAAATTATGGTTTATGGGGCACTATGTGCCCAACTATGATTGCCTTCGGCAAACGATAATTGGCTTAGCCAAACGATGATTGCTACGCAAACGATGATTTCCTGCGGCAAGTTATATAGGCAATCATATCATCGTTTTCCCGTAGGGAAACCATCGTGACCGAAGGTCTCATCGCGCACGAAGTGCTCATCACTTTTTCTTTTCCCTCGTCAAACCAAAATTTGACGAATTAAAGCATCAAAGGCTCTCGCACTGACTGCGACAGCCTTTTTGGGGTTGAAAGAAAAGATACCGAAAAAACCGCTGCGCGGTTTTATTTATAATTTATTATTTGAATGTCAAATTACGGTTTTTGGGGGAGTTGGCGTTTGCGTTACGGTAACAAAGCGAGCGAGGGATCCAGACAAGTCCTTCCCCCATGATTCGGGGGAAGGTGTCACCGATGCAGTTTCGCACAATATAGAATGAATGTTATTCTCAGAGATAAACGTAAAACTATTGCTGTCTTCACAGACGGTGACGGATGAGGGTTGCTACCTGGGGGAGATCTGTCCTTAAATTATGTTAAGCTGGAAATGACAGATCGAACGGTATTGTTTGTTTTGTCATTTTAAGTGGTACATAGATTGTTAAGTTTGGTTCTTGCCCAGGTAGCAACCCTCATCCGTCTCCCCCGTATAGAATAATTTTAATTCTTACTATGAAGCCGGAGATATAGTTTGCAATCATCTGACTTCACTCTAAGGAGCCACCTTCCCCCGAATCATGGGGGAAGGACTTGTCTGGATCCTTCGCTCACATTGTAGCCGTGAAGTATCATCATAATCTCCTCGTCAAACCAAAATTTGACGGCCAACAATAAAGGAAAGGCTGCTGCAGGTTACTGCAACAGCCTTTGGGTTATTTATTATCGGTCTTTATTCCCTGACAGTGGCAGGAGCAGGTCTTGCAGCCACCTTCGGGGCAGCCGATGCACTTCTTGCCCTGCTTTTTGGAGCGGACGATATAGATTATGGCCGCCGCAAGGATCGCCGCGATTATTGCGACAGTTATAATTGTTGTGATGATAGCTTTCATAATTCTCAATTAGTTCTTTTTGAGAGATTGTTCTGCCTTCATCTTCTTGTTCGTATTGTTGATGAGAAGAAGGATGATCACTGCGAACACGATAACGGCCACAAGTCCGCAGATGGCAGGTACGATCTCAAGGGTTTCGGGTGCTGTAATAAGTGTGCCGATGGTGTATACGAGGTATGCAACGGTATAGCCTGTAGCAAGCTGGAGGCCGATGCCGCCCCAGAGCCATTTTGCGCTCTTCATCTCAGAGTTCATAGCGCCGATAGCCGCAAAGCAGGGAGGTGTGAAGAGGTTGAACATAAGGTATGCAAGTGCCGCAACCTTTGTGATACCGAAGATCGCCGCAACGCTGTCTCCCGCGCCCTCCATCATTGCAAGCTCCTCTGTGTCGATAAGGTTGGAGATGCCGTAGCAAACTGCAAGAGTTCCCACAACGTTTTCCTTTGCGATAAAGCCTGTAACTGCTGCTGCCGCCATTTCCCAAGCCTTGATTCCGATGGGGATAAGGAGAACGGAGATGGGACCGGCGATTGTTGCAAGGATAGAGGTTTCAGGTGCATCCTCAGGGACGAGACTGAGGCTCCATGTGAAGGACTGCATAATATAAACTACTGCGTTACAAAGGAGAATGATAGTTCCCGCCTTTACTATGTAAGCCCAGCCGCGGGAGCACATAGACTTGAACGCGCGCCAGAGGGAGGGTGCCTTATACTCGGGAAGCTCAATGATGAAATAGGATTTTTTATTTTTGTTTCCTGTGATGGCGTTTACAAGAATTGCGCCGAGAAGGATGATGATGATACCTGCGAAGTACATAAGCGTACCGACCCAGGAAGCGTCACCGAAGAAAGCGCCTGCGAAAAGCGCGATAACGGGAAGCTTTGCGCCGCAGGGCATAAAGGGCGCAAGCATTGCGGTAGCTCGTCTTTCACGCTCGTTTCTGATAGTACGGCAGGCCATTACGCCGGGGATAGCGCAGCCCGTGCCGATAACGAAGGGGATAACGGACTTACCGGAAAGGCCCACCTTCTTGAAGATGGGGTCAAGAACTACGGAAACTCTCGCCATATAGCCGCAATCCTCAAGGAGAGCGATAAGGAAGTACATTACCATTACGAGAGGCAAAAATCCTACAACTGCGGATACACCGCCGATGATACCCTCTGTGAGAAGAGCTACGAGGAACTCGTTGCCGCCCTCGAGAAGGCCTGCCACCCATTCCTTGAACATATCTATAAGTGTTACAAGGCCGGGAATAGCTACGTCTCCGATCTCAACGCCCTCAGCGATCCAAACGCCGAGCCAAGCCTGAGAGATCTGGAAAACCAGGAACATTACCACTGCGAAAATGGGAATACCCGCCCACTTGTTTGTGAGGACCGCGTCGATTCTGTCGTGAACGTTTTTCTTGCTTGTCTTTACCTTGCGCTCTTCAACGCTATCAACGATCTTATTTACAAAAGCAAAGCGCTTTCTGTCTGCCTCTTCAACAGTCTTCTTATCAAGAAGATCAATGTCGCCCTGAACGTAGGGAGCTGTCTGCTCCTTACCCTTAACGGACAGAGCCGCCTTTACTACCTCCTCAAGTCCCTCGTGCCTTGCAGAGGAGGAAACGGTCATAACAACGGGGCAGTTAAGGTGAGAGGACAGCGCCTCGATATCGATCTTAGTATCCTTTTTCTTGTTGATATCGCTCTTGTTAAGGGCAACCACAACGGGAACGCCAAGCTCAAGAAGCTGAGTTGTGAAGAAAAGGCTACGGCTGAGATTTGTTGCGTCAACGATGTTAACGATAACGTCGGGGCGCTCATTCTTTACGTATTCGCTGGTGACGCTCTCCTCGCTTGTGAAGGGAGACATGGAGTATGCGCCGGGAAGGTCAACTGCGATGAGCTCTTCGTCTCCTGCATAGCTCTTTTTAATAGGGCTTTCTTTTCTCTCAACGGTAACGCCTGCCCAGTTGCCCACCTTTTCGTTTCTGCCTGTGAGAGCGTTGAACATGGTGGTCTTACCGCTGTTAGGATTGCCTGCAAAAGCAATTCTCATAAGGAACTATCCTCCGAAATATATAGATTACAAAGCCATTACTGATGAAGTTAGCGTCCGCTAACCATTGGTGAAAAAAGTCAGCCGCCAAGGCGGCCTTAAGCTATCAGATAATGATAGCCTCAGCGAGCTGACTGTCGATGTTGTAGCGCGCGTCCTTTATGGATACGGTACAACCCCCTCTTCTATGGGCAACAACGGTGATAGGCTCGCCGCTGTAGCAGCCGAGGGAGAAAAGAAATGCATCCATTTCCTCATCGTCAGTTTCGATCTCGCGTATGATATACTCTTTTCCTTCAATAGCTTTTGTCAAGTTCATAGCAATACCTCGTTTGTGTTAGCATATGCTAACCACTACATAATATAACACCCAAGTCGTATTTTGTCAAGAAGTTTTTGGAATTTTTTGATATTTTTTATTTCCTCTATTGATGATTATGCAAAGAGCGGTCTGTATATTCGAATCTGATATAAAAATTCGGGTTTATCGGTTTTTCACCTATTCTCTTTTCTAAAAATGAAGTTCCCTGTTTTTGCTAAATTACTCCGCTTCGCTGCGTAGCTAAATAGCTCGCTACGCTCACAGCTGAATTTCACTTCGTGAAGCTAAATTAAATTCGGCATAGCTTGGCAAAGCCAAATTTAGCGCCGCAGGCATTTAGCTGACCCTATGTCAATTTAGCTCGGCGACCAAAGGAGCCGAATTTAGCTGAAATAAAAAATTTCCCCGACGCAAGTCGGGGAAGTTTTTTTATTTCTTATACATAGGGCCGTAAGCCGCGCAAGCTCTGTAGTCCTGTCCTTCCTTATCCATACCGAATGCATTGAACGCTGCGGGACGGAAGATATCCTCCTCGGGAACGTTGTGCATAGATACGGGGATGCGGAGCATTGAGCACATTGTGATAAGGTCAGCGCCGATATGACCGTAGCTGATAGCGCCGTGGTTTGCGCCCCAGTTGTTCATAACGTCGTATGCAGACTTGAACGCGCCCTTACCTGTAAGTCTGGGAGCGAACCATGTGCAGGGCCATGTGTAGTCTGTTCTCTTCCAGAGTGTATCGGAAACGTCCTCGGGGAGAGCAACAGTCCAGCCCTCTGCGATCTGGAGAACGGGGCCGAGACCCTGAACCAGATTGAGACGGATCATTGTTACGGGCATTTCAGCGTTTGTATAGAAACGGCTGGAGTATCCGCCGCCTCTGAAGTAGCCGAGGTCAGCGTAGTTCCAGGTGCAGTCAGCCATAACAGCATCGCAGTCAGCCTCAGTCATTTCATACCAGGGCTTCATTACAGCGTTGCCGTTCTCATCCTTAACTGCAGCGCAGGCATCAAGACAGCAAGCACCGGAGTTGATAAGGTGGATAACACCGTCAGCCTCCTTCGCCTTGCCCTCCATATCGTAGCCTGTAACTCTCTTTACAGCCTCAGGGCTCCAGTATGTACGAACGTCGGCAAACATCTGAGCGCGGTTTGTGAGCAGCTTCATAAAGAGCATACCGAGACCGTTGAGAACGTCGTTCTCGGTTGCGAGGATATAAGGCTCGCGAGCGCCGTTCCAGTCAAAGGAAGTATTGAGAAGCGCCTCGGGATAGTCGCAGTTGGGATAGAAGTCTGTCCACTGTCTCTGACCCTGGAAGCCTGCGGCGATGGCGTTGTGACCGACCATCTCCTCCTCGCAGCCCTCGGGAAGATTCTTGTTGCCGTTCATAAGGTCCTTGATGATGACCATCATCTTAACAACGAACTCCCAGTCGGAATCCTTCTCTGCACGGGTCTTCTGAAGCTCCTCGGGGTTCTTGTCAAAGCCTTCGATGCACTTAGCCTTAGTCCATGCGAGAGCCTTTTCATATTCAGCGTGATCGTAAACGCCCTCAGTCATTCGACGGATGATCTCAACCTCGTCTACAGACTCAACTCTCATACCGAGATACTCCTCGATGAATGCGGAGTCGATGATAGATCCGCCGATACCCATGCAGATAGAGCCGATCTGGAGATAGGACTTGCCGCGCATGGTAGCGCAGGCAACAGCGGCACGTCCGAAGCGAAGGATCTTTTCCTTTACGTCCTCGGGGATAGTTGTGTCGTCAAGGTCCTGAACCTCGTGACCGTAGATGCCGAATGCGGGGAGACCCTTCTGAGCGTGAGTTGCAAGAACGGACGCAAGGTAAACTGCGCCGGGACGCTCGGTGCCGTTAAAGCCCCATACTGCCTTGATGGTGTTTCTGTCCATATCCATGGTCTCAGCGCCGTAGCACCAGCAGGGAGTAACTGTGAGAGTGATATCAACGCCCTCGCGCTTAAACTTCTCAGCGCAAGCGGCAGCCTCGCCTACACGGCCGATGGTAGTATCAGCGATAACTACCTTTACGGGCTCGCCGTTGGAATACTTAAGATTATCGGAAAGAAGCTTAGCAGCGCTCTTTGCCATGTTCATTGTCTGAACCTCAAGAGACTCACGAACCTTGAGAACACCGCGTCTGCCGTCAATGGTGGGGCGGATACCGATAACAGGGTATGAGCCCACAAGTCTGTTTTCTGCCATAGTTTTATATTTCCTTTCGAAGCATATTATAGTAGTTTAATGATACCACATTATGCACAACAATTCAAGGATGCATCTTGTTTTTTTGGCACTAATCGGAAAACTTTTTTGTTAACATTTTATGTATTGAAAAACAGGGTATTTCATTATAAAATAGAAAAGATGTGAAAATAATTATGATAAGGATCCGGGCGTGAAACTAAGATACCATAGACTTAAAGTTCACCTTTTTCACGCACAAACTCTCCTTAAAAATGGGACCCAACCCATTTTTGTTTCTTTAGAAACACAGTCGAGTTTCTATGCTTTTTATGCCGCCGCTTGGCGGCGGGATGGAGATTAATATGAAATGGACAGAAAATTATAAGGTAAACGCACACGATACAGATCTTAACAACATTGTAAGCCTTACGGGGCTTATGAGATATATGCAGGACTCGGCAAACTGCCAGATGGAGGGCGAGGGACCCTCATACGACGAGCTTTTCGAGCGCGGCCTTGCTTTCGTGCTCAGCCGATTCAGGCTCAGCATATACCGTCCCCTCCACACCCACGATAATATTGAGGTGGCCACCTGGGCCTGCGAGTCCACCGGAGTTTCCTTCAACCGTTGCTATTCCGTGAAAAAGGACGGAGAGATCGTTGCCGAGGCATCAAGCATATGGGCGCTTCTTGATACAAACAACCATAAGCTTGTCCGTGTTTCCGAGTTTGAGAGCGGCTACAGCGAGGATATCCCCGTTGAGCTTGATATGCCAAAGCGATTCCGCCTGCCTGCTTCAGTTCCCCTTACCCTTGTGGGGGAGAGGTGCGTTGAGTATCAGGATGTGGATATGAACTGCCATATGAACAACACAGTCTACGGTGACCTTCTCTGCGGATATATCCCCCACATGAAGGGACAGAGAGTTATCCAACTTGAGATAAACTACGTTTCCGAGGCTCCCCTTGGCGAGACTGTCAAAATATATATGGGCGAGGGAGACGACGGAACCTATTACTTCCGCACCGTGCGCGAGGGCGGAAAAACCAATATCGAAGCTGAGCTGATGCTTGAAAGAATATGATCCCGGTTTATAGGAGGTGTAATTCATTACGGCTCCTTTCAGACTGTCGAAAAAGGTGCAGAACAAAAGCCGCAAAACATATAATATTTAGTTGAAGAAATCCGCCGATTTTTCGGCGGATTTTATTGTTTAATGCGGCTTTTCGACTGCCCATTTTCTGCTTCTGAAAAAGTCGACTGAAAGGGGACTTTTCGGCGAAAAACCAGCACTTATTTTGCACCAAAAACATAGCCTGCGCTTTGTGCAATATTACTATAAGGATTATATTAATATGAAAATATCTAAATTATGTTACCTATTTTATTGACTTTATCAGCCGATTGTGCTATTAATAAGATAGATAAATTTATCATGGAGGATTATTATCATGAAATTCAAAAAGATCCTTTCATTACTTCTCAGCGTGATAATGGTGATGAGCACGCTCACTCCCGCCATTGTTACTGCGGTCGGCTGTGATATCTCAGTCGAGAGCGTTGAGGTGATGGAGGGCGCTTCTTCAGCATCAGCTGACGTGAGCATTTCCCAAAATCCCGGAATTACGTACGTAAGACTTGCAGTTACGTATAAGGCTGCAGAGCTTGCGCCCGGTGATGCTGATATTACAAGTGCAATGTACGATACCGTCAGCACTTCCAATATCAGAGCGACCCAGATCGCAAACTTCATTCCCGCGGATGAAGTTTCCTCAGACTACAAGGGCTTCTACGTAGATATTGAGGACAGTAACTGGGTAAATATTTATGACGACGGTGTGCTTGCCACACTTAATTTTGACCTTGCTTCTTCCGAGGCCGGCGCTGCTTATACTTATTACGTAACGGTAGTTGAGGCCTGCGATGAGAATGAGGATGAGGTAGTTGTCAACGGAGAGCTTGTTTGCGGCACGGTATCCTGCGTTGCAGATGAGAATCTCGGTAAATACGAGGATTTCACACTGTTCTTCGCTCCCGAGAACGTTTGGGGAGAGATCGGAGAAACGGTCGATCTTGATCTTCGTGTAGACGCAAACCCCGGTGTATGGTCCATCCGTTGTATGATCGTATATCCTGAGGCTCTCAGCATCGAAACGGACGCTGCAGGTGAGGCTCTGATCGAAAACGGCACGATCTTTGAGGATAAGGCTCTTAACCTCGGTATTTCAAACCTTCCCCTTACGGATGACAGAGTTCTCAGCGGCTATAAGTCGTATTTCGCATCCGAGGGTATCCCCACTGAGGGATATAACTCTATCGTGCTTTACTATGAGCCCGATACAGCCGACGCTGTGATCACAGGCAACGGTGTTCTTGCATCTATCCCCTTTAACACTGATAACGCTGTTTCCGGTGAAAGCTATGAGGTAAAGGTATATTACATATACGGAGATATCTTCCGCGCAGAGAGCGGAACCAGCTTCGTTGACCTTTTTCCTGCAACCGTCAGCGCAACGATCAGCTTTGACGGCGGATACGTTGGATGTGCTCACGAAGAAACGTACAGTGAGATTATTGAGAGCACGTGTACACAGGACGGCGTAAGAAGCGTTTACTGTGCAGAATGCGGAGAGCTTCTCCTTGAGGAGACCATCGTAGCTCCCGGCCACTTCTTCAATTTCAAGACCGTTGATCCCACCTGTACAGAGGGCGGCTACACATGGTCGTTGTGTGAATATTGCGGCCTTGAGATGATCCGTGATGAAACAGAACCCACCGGCCATAGCTACGTAGGCGGCAAATGTGAGATCTGCGGCGAGGAATCCGGCGAGGCGGCTTCTATCGGAATCACGGCAGACAGTATTGAGGTGCTTGAGGGAACAACAACGGTTTATCCTTCAGTACACATCAATAATAATGTCGGTTCCGCGTATATCAAGCTTGCTGTAGTATTCAAGAGCGCTGAGCTTCTTGTGGCTGACGATTACGTAACGAGTGATCTGTTTGATATAGTTTCTACTTCAAATATCAGAACGACCCAGATCGCAAAGTATATCCCTGAGGGTGAGACCGCTTCCGAATATAAGGGCTTCTTCGTAGAGGTCGAAAACGAAAGCTTTAATAACGTATACGAGGACGGACGTCTTGCGACCCTAGCTCTTGATCTTGTGGCTCCCGCGGTAGGTGATACTTATGAGTACTACGTAACGGTAGTAGATGCTTGTGATTCAGACGAAGCAGAGGTCTCCTTCGGTGAGGGCTTCTGCCGGGGCTCTGTTTCCTACATAAAGGATGAAAACCTTGATAAGTATGACGATTTCACAATGTTCTTCACTCCCGAGTCAACCCTTGTTGAAAAGGGAGATGAGGTAAGACTTGATCTTCGCCTTGATAAGAACCCCGGTCTCTGGTCCATCCGTTGTATGATCGTTTATCCCGATGAGCTTTACCTTGAGGAAAGTGAAGACGGAATTGCAGACGTTCAGAACGGCGTGATCTTTGGCGACTCGGAGATCAACGTGGGAATTGCAAACATTCCCCTTACAGACGACAGAATAATTCCGAAGTATCAGGAATACTTTGCTTCTAATGGAATCCCCACAGAGGGCTATAGCTCCACAGTGCTCTACTTTGAGCCTGAAGCATACGATGCGGTTGTTACGGGCAGCGGCGTGCTTGCATCCTTCTCGTTTAAGACAGACCGCGCATATGAGGGTGACAGCTACGATATCAAGGTATACTACGTATCCGGCGATATCTTCCGTGCTGAAGGGAATATGACCTTCGTAGATCTCTTCCCTGCAACTGTAGATGCTACCATCAATATGGACGGTGAGTATGCCGGATGCAGACATGAACATACAAAAGCTGAGTCTGTGGCTGCAACCTGCACGGAGGACGGCTACAACAGCGTTATCTGCACCTCCTGTAAGGAACTGATCTCCTACGAGATCATCACAGCTCCCGGACATAACTATCTCCAGCCCGGCAGCACAGTGATCGTTCCTCCTACCTGTATGGAGGAGGGATACACCAAGAAGACCTGTCAGGTCTGCGGTGACGTTTCCGTTATGGACGTAATAGAGCCCGGTGACGATTACCATGACCTGCTCTACGTTCCTGCAGTAGCTCCTACCTGTACCTATAACGGTAACATTGAGTATTGGTACTGCGCATATTGCCATGCGTACTGGATAAATGAAGAGCTCACAATCATTACAAACTCCAAGAACGTGCTCATTCCCGCAACAGGCCACTCGGGTGATGAAGTATACACGGTTCCCCCAACCTGTACAGAGGATGGCTATAGAGACTATTACTGCTCCAACTGCGGAATCTTCCTTCGTGAGGAGGCTCTTCCGGCTCCCGGACATAATTATCTCCAGCCCGGCAGCACGGTGATCGTTCCTCCTACCTGCACGGAGGGCGGCTATACCCAGAGGACCTGTCAGGTCTGCGGTGAGGTCGAGATCACGGATGTGACAGATCCTTGCGGACACAGCTACGTAGAGGGTGTCTGCGAAGACTGCGGAGAGCACAAATACGATGATATCTGTACTATCAGTACAGAGTCTGTAGTTGTATTTGAGGGTGGAACAACGGCTGATGCAGCAGTTTCAATCAACAACAACCACGGCATGGCGTATCTCCAGCTTGCAGTAGTATCTAAGATAGATGAGATCTACCTTGGCGATGCATACAGCGATGTATTTGATAATATCGATATCATAACCATGCAGACCTCCCAGATCGCACAGTATATTCCCGAGGGCGAGAATGCTTCCGAGTATCTCGGCTTCTTCGTGAGAATTGAGACCGGCGACTGGAAGAACGTATACACCGAAGGCGAGATAGTTACCCTTTCCTTTGGACTTGTGGCACCCGAGGTCGGTGACGTATTCAATTACTACGTAACGGCAGATAACGCTATAGACGAGTACGGCGACGGTGTTCTCGTTGAGGATGACGTGCTTGAGGGCACAGTATCCTATCTGAGAGACGAGTATCTCGGCAAGTACAGTGAATTGACGATGTTCATGGCTCCCGAGTCTCTTGTGGTAAACACAGAGGACGCAAGCTTTGATATGGACCTCAGAATGGATGCAAATCCCGGTCTCTGGTCTGTTCGTTGCTACGTTGTATATCCCGAGGAGCTTACTCTTAATTCCGTTAAAAACGGAAATATCTTTAAAAATGATTCCGAGCTTAACGTAGGTATCTACGACCTTGCTCTTGATTCTGAAAATCAGGTTTCCGCATTTAAGGACCTGATCGCATCCGAGGGCATCGTAACTGAAGGCTACCGTTCCACAACGCTTTATTTCGAGCCTGAGGATTACAACGCTGTAGTATCGGGAAGCGGAATCCTTGCAAATCTCAACTTCAGCCTTTCCGCCTCTGCCCGTCCCGGCGAGGTGTACGATGTGAAGGTATACTATGCAAACGGTGATATCTTCAGTGCTGAGACCGTTGACGGACAGACCACCTTTACAGATTACTACCCCAGCACCGTTGGCGCAACGGTAGCTGTTGAGGGTGAGTTTGTATGTTATCACTATTATACTCACGCAGAGTCCGCAGACCCCACCTGTACCGAGGACGGCTACTATATGGATGTTTGTAACGACTGCGGTGAGATCTTTAACTACAGAACCATCGGTGCTACCGGACACTATTACGAGGGCGATTACTGCTCAGTATGCGGTCATTACATCTATGAAGACTCATTTGCAATGTACTTCACCCCCGATTATATTGAAGTGCCCAACGGATCCGGTGAGTTTATAGTAAATCTGGATCTTGAATATAACCCCGGCATCTGGGGCGCTCGCTTCTACGTTGTATATCCCGAGGAGCTTGTGCTTCAGGAGGCAAATAACGGCTATCTGTATGGCGACAGCGATATGAACGTCGGCGTAATGAACCTTCCTCTTGACTCCGACAGTCAGGTAAGCGTATTCAAGGAGCTTATAGCAGAGCAGGGAATCGAAACCGAGGGATATCATTCAACCACCTTCTATTTTGAGCCTGAGAGCATCAGTGACGTGATCACAGGCAACGGAACCCTTGCATCTTTCCGCTTTGCACTTGCAGAGGGCGCTGAAGGCTGGCAGGAATACGATATCAGAGTTTATTATGCAGAAGGAGATATCTTCTCTGCAGATGTAGACTCTATGACATTCACAGATCGCTATCCTTCCACTAACGTATGCAACGTATACGTTTATGAGGAGTATGTGTGTACTCACAGCTACACAACGACAGAAACCGTGCCTGCTACGTGTACGGAGAGCGGATACACGAGAATATATTGTAAGGATTGCGGCACAGAGCTTTCCTACTATGAGCTTCCCCCCATCGGACATAAGTTTGTTGGCGGTGTCTGCACAGTGTGCGGTGAGAAGGACGCTTCCGAGCTTGACGGTATTTATGCAGGTCGCGTGAACGTTCTCGAGGGTACTGCAGAGGCCTCTGTTCCCATTTCCATCTACAATAATCCCGGCTTTGCGTATGCAGAGTTCGCAGTAGTATTTAAGTCTGCTGAGCTTGCGATGGGCGATGATTGTACAAGTGCACTGTTTGATACAGTTAGCATGGGAACAATCAGAAGCAACCATCTTGGAAACTATATTCCCGAAGGCGCAGACAAGGCTGAGTACAAGGGCTTTATCGTTTCCGTTGAGAACGAAAGCTTTGAGAATGTAACAGAAGATGGTGTTATCGTAACCATTCCTTTTGAGCTCGTTGATCCCGAAATAGGCGATGTATATACATACTACGTAACATCAGTTGGTGCTTATAACGAGAACGACGATGAGGTTATTATCGAAGGCGAGCTCGTTGAGGGTACAATCTCCGTTGTTAAGGACGAGTACCTCGGAAAGTACGATGACTTCACAATGTTCTTCGCTCCCGAGGAGATCGAAGTTGAGGCGGGAGAAAAGGCAAACGTTGATCTTCGCGTTGATGCGAACCCCGGACTCTGGTCCATTCGTTGCATGATCGTATATCCTGAGGCGCTTTCTCTTGATGCTGACGAGAGCGGTCTTGCAGTAGTTGAGAACGGAAGCATCTTTGCTGACTCCGAGTTACACCGCGGAATCGCAAACCTTCCCCTTACAGATGACAGACTCCTTGAAAAGTACGCTGAGTACTTCGATGCAGAGGGAATCGAGAAGGAAGGCTACAACTCCGTAGTTCTTTACTTCGAGCCTGAAGCATTCGATGCAATGATCTCCGGCAACGGTGTTCTTGCATCCTTCTCCTTCAATACTGATAACTGTGTTGAGGGCGAAAGCTATGATATCAACATATACTATGTTGTAGGTGATATCTTCCGTGCAGAGGGTCAGACCTTTACTGACCTCTTCCCCGCAACTGTAGGTACTACAGTTAATATTCCTTCTGTCGGCGGTGCTTGCGAGCACGCAAACGTAACAGTTAACGAGGTTCCCGCTACATGTACTGAGGCCGGTTCCAAGACAACTGTATGTAACGACTGTGGCAAGACGATCGAAGCAGCGAAAATTCCCGCTCAGGGTCACGTTCCCAGTGATGCTATATGCGGACAGAGTCAGATCTGTACAGTATGCGGCGAGATCCTCGCTGATGCAATTCCTCATACACCCGGTAAGGCAGTAGTAATTCCCGCAACATGTACAGAGGAGGGTTCCAGAACTGTCAGCTGTATTGTATGTGGCGAGCTTATCTCCACTGAGGTTATTATGGCTCCCGGTCATAACTACCTCCAGCCCGGTTCCACTGTGATCGTTCCTCCTACATGTACAGAGGGTGGTTACACACAGAAGACATGTCAGGTTTGTGGCGACGTAGCTATTATGGATGAGACAGAGCCCGACGGTCACTCTTTCGTAGACGGTAAGTGTGAGGTTTGCGGCGAATGGGATGAATCATACGTAAAGCACAATATCATTCACTTTGACGCAGTTGAGCCCGGTTGCCACTACACCGGTAACATCGAGTACTGGTACTGCTCTGAGTGTAATGGCTTCTGGGCTGACGAGGCTCTTACACAGGTAACTAACTCTAAGAGCGTAATCCTTCCTGAACTCGGTTCCGAATCTCTTGTACATTTTGAAGCTGTTGAAGCTACTTGTATTAAGAACGGTAACATCGAATACTGGTTCTGCCCTGAGTGCGAATGCTTCTGGGCTGACGAGGCTCTTACCCAGCTTACCAACAGAATGAACGTTATTCTTCCCAAGAAGGATCACGTTTCCGAGATACTTCCCGCAATAGCTCCCACATGCTCTCAGCTCGGACTTACACAGGGCGTTAAGTGCTCTGTATGCGGTGAGATACTCGTGGCACAGACCCCTGTAGCAAAGATACCTCATACTATGGGCTCACCTGTGACCGTTCCTTCAACCTGTGTTGTTAACGGTACAGTTACCACCTCATGTATCTACTGTTCGTATAAGACAACAGAAACACTTCCTCTTAAGAGCCACGTTTATGAGGACGGCTTCTGTATCAACTGTAAGAAGGCTGATACGGATCCCTCTATCGTAGTTTCCGATGCAACAAGCTCTAAGGGCAAGACCTTCAGCGTTACCGTTGATCTTAAGAACAACCCCGGTATCGTTTCCATGTATCTGAACGTACATTATGATGAGAGCGCTCTCAAGCTTATCGGCGTTGAGGATGCAGGCGTTCTCGGAACAAATGCTCATAAGCCTGAGCTTGTATGTCCTTATACACTCACCTGGGTAAATGATACCGCAACCAAGAACTACACGGTAAACGGAACTATCGTAACTCTTACCTTCGAGGTGCTTGAGGATGCGGAGTTCGGCGAGTATGAGATTTACGTAACCTACGATAACCGTAACTACGATATCTTTGATAAGGATCTTAATACTGTTGATTTCGAAACGGTATCCGGTACCGTAAATGTAGTTGATTATATCGTCGGCGACGTTAACGGCGACGGCGTGGTTAACAAGCTTGACCGCGTAGTCCTTACAAGATACCTTGCAAACTGGGATGACTATCAGGAGATCGACCTCCTCGCAGCAGACGTTAACGAGGATGGCGAGGTTAATAATCTTGACCGTGTAATTCTCACGAGATATCTTGCTGACTGGGAAGAGTATCCCGAGCTTCCCCATATAAATTGAGGAAAAAGCTATGACTTCTAATCTTAAAAAAATCATATCAATGATCCTTGCAGGCGCGCTGATGCTTATTTGCATCAGCCTGCCCTGCGCGGCACTTGACAGTGCTGCACCTTGCGTGGCGGCGTCAAGTGCCAAGGCAGGTCGCGGCGAGACTGTGGACGTTGAGATATATCTTGAAAACAACCCCGGCATCGTTTCAATGACCCTTACAGTCGAGTACGATACAGATGCTCTGACGCTTTTGTCCGTTACCGATGCAGGAGTGTTTGGAGCACAGTCTCATAAGCCTGAAATGGAAAGCCCCTATACCCTCGTATGGTGTAACGATACCGCAACTGAAAACTTTATGGTAGAAGGAACCATCGCAACTCTTACCTTTTGTGTCAATGAAGGTGCAGAGGAGGGGGCATCCTATCCGGTAAAGCTCAGCTATAGCTATAAGAGCTATGATATCTATGACAAGGATATTAACCGCATCGAGTTCGTAACTGCCGACGGTGCCGTTGAGGTCGTAGGCAGCGTAGAGCCTCCGGAGCCCCCCGTCACAGAGGTGCTTCTCGGAGATATTAACGGTGATGGTTCTATCAACGGCAAGGATATCAACGACCTGAAAAAGGCTGTAGCCGGTAATTTCGTTCTTACGGGTAATAGCTTTATCGCAGGTAACGTCTATATCGACGATAAGATCAACGGAATGGACGTTAATAATCTTGCCCGCTACCTTGCAGGCGCTATCACAGGCTTTAATTAATATTGAATAAGCAAACCGAAAACCGACGCGCAAGCGTCGGTTTTCTTCGTTATGGGTACGGATACTCAGAAACTTTTTTGAAAAAAAGTTTCCGAACCTTCAAAAAACTTTAAACTACGAGTGATAAGTATGACAAAATATAGCTTATAGCCATAAATATGTCCCTTTTTTAAAGTTTTTTGGGAGTGCAGAGGACTTTTTTACAAAAAAGTCCTTTGCATCGTCTCATTGAGGATCTAAAAATTGAAGTGATGATATTGCCCGAGTGATCGGTAAGACTTGACAGAGGAGAGAAAAAAAGATATAATTTTTTCAGTACAGTATCGGAGGTTCCTATGACTTTAAATGAAATAATTGCCGATCTTAACAGCCCTCGAAAAAAGAAGGTAGTTCTTGATACGGATGCTTATAACGAGATAGACGATCAGTATGCCATAGCGTATTGCTATCTTTCGGAGAGGATAGATCTTCTCTCGGTCCACGCGGCGCTTTTCGTTCATAACGAGGGCGACAGCACGGAAAAGGGAATGCTTCAGAGCTATGAGGAAATAAAAAAGGTCCTTTCTTTGACAGACGCCGAATATGAAACTCCCGTCCTCAAGGGATGCCCCGAGACCATTGATAAAACGGGAAAGTGGGTAGACAGCGAGGCTACGAGACGGCTTATCGAGATAGCTCATGAGAGTGATGAGATAGTATACGTTCTTGCTATAGGTACGGGAACCAACGTTGCCTCATCGCTGCTTCTTGATCCCTCCATCAAGGATAAGATATGCGTTATCTGGCTTGCCTGCAGTCAGCTTCACGTGTACACCCCCGTGGACTATAATCTTGAGCAGGACTATAAGGCGGGACAGATCATTTTTGACAGCGGAGTTCCTCTTATCATCGTACCCGGCTGCTGGGTGACCAGCGTTCTCAGAAGCGACATTGAGAACACCCGCGCCCTTCTAGGATATAACCCCATTTGCGATTATCTTGCAAAGATAACCGAGGATAGATACAATATGGTGGGAAGACCCGAGGGATGGGCAAGAACCATATGGGATCTTGGCGCTCCCGCAATAATTGAAAATCCCGAATGCTGTCAGTTTGATATAATCAAAGCGCCTGTTCTTACTGATGACAGACTGTATGCCTTCTCTGATGACAGGCACGAAATGATAATGGTCAATAATATGGAGCGTGACCCTGTGTTTGAAAAGGCATGGGCAACGCTCAAAAAAGGAAAAAAGGATTAATAAAAAGGACGGTATAAAGCTATGTTTCGTATAATTGATGAGGGCGACGTTTTTGCAACAAAGGAGACTTTGGCAACAAGCGGACCCCGTACTGCAGTTCTTGACGACGGCAGCGTTGTCTGCACCTTTATGATAAACTCCTGCGGAGGAGCAAACGATTTCGTTCCTATGATCGCATATTCCAAGGACGCAAAGGAGTGGACCCCTGCAGAGAAGGTGTGGCCACAGCTTGAAGGTAAGGACTCACTTTTCGGCTCCGTAAGACGCGGCAGTGACGGCAAGTTCTCAATTTCCGGACAGGGATTTGATATCGCGTACCCCGGCGAGGCTTTCTGGTCTGACGAGGCCATGGGAATGAAGGAAAACTACGTTTTCTACTCAATTTCCGAGGATGGAAAGACCTTCCCCGAGCCTAAGAAGGTTCAGCTTCCTTATTACGGTTCAGCAGAGCAGCCCGGCGGTCTTCTCACGGAAGAGGGCAGGATGACTATGATCTATGCACCCTATCCAACCATCGAGAAAAAGGAAGAGGTTGATAACGGAGTGATCGTGCTTCTCAGAAGTGAGGACGGCGAGACCTTCACTGCAAAGAAGATCGGTCAGGTAGAGGGAGACTCTCAGTATGCGGAGAGCTGGATCGAAAGACTTTCCGACGGACGACTCTTCATCTCCTCCTGGCAGACCGCAAGCGAGGACTCCAGCCAGTATCTTGTTTCCGATGATGACGGCGAGACCTTCAAGGGGCCCTTCGCTCAGCCCTTCAGAGGACAGAGCACGGGTATCTGCGCGTGGGAGGATGGAAGTGTTCTCATTGCATACAATCAGAGAAAGTACGGCGAGATCGGCGTATGGCTTGCAATGGAGAAGTTTGACGGCGAGGGAAAGCACCAGCTTCTTGAAAACGAGCCCGTATGGGTAGCTCCCAAGGCAACCAATAGCGAGTCCAGCGGCGACTTCGGTCAGTGGACAGACTTCTCCTTTGGTGAGCCCTCCGTAACGGTACTTCCCGACAACTCCCTCCTCGTAACTCTTTGGTATCATAAGGATGACGTAAACGGCATCCGCTACGTAAGACTTGTAAGAGAATAAGACAAAAGATCCACCGCACCTGCGGTGGATCTTTTGAGTGAAGAGAGAAGAGAGAAAAGATAAGAGAATCGGAATAAAACCGCCGCGGCGGTTTTATTATTTATTCTTTGAATGTTAAATTACGGTTTGACGGGTAGATGGGTTATACTTTACGGCTACAAAATGAGGAGCAATCAAAACCAAGCCTCCCTAGACGGATCCCCCCGCAAGCGGGTCCTTCCGTCGCGAGGGAGGTGGATTTTTGTGCTCGGGATCTGGTTTAGCTTACAAAACATTTTTTAGCCCGAGCACAAAAAGACGGAAGGAGCCAGCGTAAGGGGGAGTTTGCAGTTGCTTTAAGCTACGCAATTCTCCTCCACCCTTCGCTTCTTATAGTTTAACCATTAATTGAATTTATCTCACGCTTCGGGAGCCCCCTCCCGGAGGGAGCCTTGTATCCTCACCCGTCAACCCAAAATTTGAAGGTAACAAAAAGAAAAATGACCCATCCAAAGGATAGATCATTTTCTTGGCAGCCGAATAGGGAATGGCTGAGATCAAAGGTTTCGCCGAAACTCGTTTCGGCGCTCCCGGTCGGAATGGGTATTTAAATTGTATGCGAGTTCAGCACAACGGGCTAAAAACTCTCCCCCGGAGAGTTTTTGGGCTGTGTTCTACTCTTCCGCACATTTTGTTTATCCCTTATAAATATACATAATTAAGTTTTTTTATGCTGTCAAAAAATCTTTAATTTATGATATATTGACATACTTGTACTGTGTATTAAATTTGTGTATGAGATATAGCAGTTATATCGCATACACACGTATGAGATATAACAAAATAACCCTTCTAAAGCCTTGTCACGCAAGGCTTTTTGTTTTTGAGGAGTGTATGCGATATAAACAGAGTATTACGCGTAACACTTTATAGAACACTTCTCATTTTATTGACACAAAATGCTGGGATTGACATTGTGTGTAACGCGTGGTACAATATATTATCTCAATATAGAAAGGATGAACTATTTTGACCTTTAAATTTAAGCTCGTGAGATATAATGGACAGCTCCATTTTGTGTCATCCTCCGGAACGGCAGATGCTATTACAATGGACAAAGCCCGCGAGTATTTCTTCAACTATGAAAAATTAGATACCACTCCTACAACAATTGCTCCTCTTATCGAAGTGTTGGAAAATTACGAGGGAGAGTTACTTCTTTCCGTTAACGAAGCCGGTATATTAGAAATTCATGATCCTGTTTTCTTCCGTAGCCTTATTAATCCTGATGAATTTCCTTATTTAACTACTCAAGAGTTCGCTGATAAATACCAAAAGCAACGTTCAATTGTTATACGCTTGTGCAAGCAAAACAGGATAGAGGGCGCAGTACAAGTGGGTCAAATATGGTATATTCCCAAAACATCCAAATACCCCCACGATAATAGACTAAAAACTGTCAACGGAGACTGATCATGGGCAAGAAATTAATTGCACGCGTGATTATGATGGCTGACTGTTCCGTACACATAGCTGTACGAGATGGAAACACCTTTGAATGTACGCCTGATGCTTTATCGTTTTTATTGTCTGATCCGTATGGGTATATAGAAGCTGGTCCCCATAACGAAAAGAACACATGTAACGTTGCAAACCCCAAGCATCTCGCTTTTCCTTATATAAAAGGATTAACCCTTATTAAAATCTATGATGATATTGAAATTGTTTGTGTGTTTCCCAAAGTTTATCAAGCTCTTTTAGAAAGTAAAGCTTTGGATAATCACAAACAGATTAATCTTAGCAACTATATCTCCTCGATGGATCTTTCAGATGAAAAGCATTTTTTAATGAAATTCTTCTGCGAATTCAATAATAGCCCCCATTCAAAATTAGTTGTTAATCGGAAACTAAATCTCGATTTTGATGTTCGGTCGGAAATAGTTACAGAAACTATTAATAATAAATTTTTCGAATATAAGGAAGATCCTTCAAAGAGTACTGATAACCTCGGAGATGATATAGAAGTAGAGCTGCCTTTATTTAAAAGTAATGAGTTAGATAGTACAACAGAAACGGGTATTTCTCTCGACAATTACCTTACAACATCAGAGTTTGCTAATCTCCACAATGTAAGTAGGCATACTGTCATTTCATGGATAAAAAAAGACAAACTACCTGGAACGATCAAGCCTAACAATCGTTGGCACATTCCTAAAGATACCTCAACTCCAATGGATGGAAGAGCCGGCCGAACAATGCCATCCAGATCCAAACAAGGTGTACACGCTTATGAGTTTTTAGGTGATGATTACACAAGTGTACAGGAATACATAAAGAAGAAAGAATGTGTATCTGATAATTTGCGCAAATACATTCGTTCGTATGAAGAATTTAATTATTATGTTGCTCAAGAATATCGTGAGGTTAATTGGGATAATAAGCCGGCTCTTATTATTGATATTAACCCCGATTATTATTGCAAAAGATTAGGGCTTACGAACAGAGAGTTGATCAATCGGGGAAAATCTCCCGTAGCGGCAACTGAAGGTGAACCTGAATTTCACATACACCATATTGGACAAAAAGAAGATTCTCCTTTTTGCATTATTTCTAAAGATGAACACTCAGTGCATACAAATACACTTCATGACAACAGTTCGACGGATTGGAGAGTTGCCTCTGAAGCAGACTTACACGGTCCTAAATTTGCTGCTGCTAAAATGAAATTTTGGATCAAGTATTTGGAAGAGTATGATGCTGCCGGCAAATTTAGTCTTATTAGAGGATCTAGGTCAATTCGACCGAGAAAGCCGGTGATATAAGATGGCATCCGATAACTCAGCAAAGCGTGTAGAAGAATACTTGCGCTCAATATCCCGAGAAGTTCCGGAAATCAGAGAGCAAATAGCGCATTACTTACCGGCATACAATAAACTCGCAACGCTCAATGCGTATTCTTTTGAAGAACTTGCTTTAAGAAGAATAGAAAAAGGGCGTGGTTCAGAGGAGCACAAAGATGTTCTATTTGATTATTCACAAGTAGTTCCCGATTGTCCCAACTCTAACCACGCTAACAATAGTCACGTAATCAAACTTGAAAACGAACCTACTCCCACGTATTACTGTAAGAAATGCAGAAAAAAGTTTTCTCCTAACTACAACAGCATTTCTTCCAACTCTACCAAGCCCCCGCGGGTTTGGATGCAGATTTTGCTTTGCCTGATAGAAGGTTACCCCGTAAGACGTATATGTTCCGTTTGTAATATTTCGAAGTCTACTTACTATAAGATTTTGCTGAAGCTATTTTATGCAATGCAAATTGTTTTAGATGAAATGAAATTGTACGGCATAATTCGTTGTGATAACACTTTTGTTCACACTAATTTTAAAGGGCAAAATTTAAAAGACAGTGATTATCCTGAAGACAGTCTTTTTGATGTTATAGATTTTATACCAAGAACAGCCAGAAAGCGCGGAGGAGGATACTCCTACGGCGCAAAGTACCTCAACTCAATTTGTATTTTTACTGCAATAGATGATCACGGACATATTCTTGCAAAATATGCAGGTATAGGAAACGCCACGGCTACAAAACTATTAAGAGCCGTTCCGCCTGAGCAATATTTATTAACCGTCCCCCAAAAGGATCCTTTTCCGTTAACTTATCAATCTCCACCTGATAGATCTAAAGTTCCCAAGCAGACTCTATTAGTATCAGACAAAGAAAAAGCAATAGCTAAGTATGCAGAAAAACTTGGAGTCAAGCACGAATCACACGTGTACAGGCGCAAAGGAACTCAAGTCAGATTAGCGAAAGATGCTCATGACATTCAGCGTGTTAACTATCTGCACTATCGTCTTAAACGTTTTTTTGCCGAACATTCCTTTGTAAGCTCAAAATACTTACCTGGATATCTAACTCTTTTTTCTTTTATAGAAACAACCCACTGCACTGATGAGGCTATAGAGAGACTGTTCGAAATTATAGTTACACCCAAACTGGGCAAATCTCCTCAGTATTATCAATCTTTATATAAAACTCCAAACTATATAGCAGAGTGGTGCTTGGATGGTACGGCTTTAGAAAATCTACCGTACAATCAAATGCTTGCAGCTTATCTATATTCTGAAATGAGAAAAGATCTTGACAAAGGAAATAAATCCTCCATTACAATGCAAGATATTTTGGAACAAACTGGTTATAAATCAGATAAAACTGTAAGAAGGGCCTACAAGGACATTGCTGCTTCGGGAGCCTTGAGGCTTATTTATGAGCATATTTCAGACTCATATAAGATTGTACCTGCACCAACTACTGCTCGCAAAAAAGAGAAAAAAGAAAAGATTCCAAAGGAATATGTCGTTCTTTACAACGAACTTTGTGAAAATCTGCAAGGTCCTGTTAACAGTCATTGGACTTTTGCTTCTTTCGCTGAGCACGTAAAAAAAGAAGGACGTATAGACGCTTCACGCAACACAGTGCAAAAATATTTTGACATGATCGAAGCTGACGGTTTGAGCAAGTACAAGCTTTCCGTTTTAAGAGAAGAAAGTAAATCAAAGAGACGCAATCGTTCTCGCATGGACCGCCGTGGTGATGAAATAAACGAATGTTACGAGGAATACACCCGTTTGGTTCGAGAATATCGCAGTAAAAACCAACCCGTTCCTACACAAAAAGAACTATATAAGATAATAGCCAAAAGTGTAAAGCTCTCACCCAATCAAGTAGAACTTAACTTGTATGCTAAACGACATTCTGTTTTTGAAGAATTAAACAAAAAACAACATACTGGAGATAATAATGAATGATATTAACACATTAGCCTACCACAGGGGTATTCGGTGTGATACCGACGAATGGGTGTATGGCTACTTATTAAAGCGCAAGAATAAAACGTACATAGCAACTCAAGATAATATGGATTATATGGTCGTTCAGGATAATATAGCCCGGCTTAAGCTTGTTGAAGTAATTCCCGAAACGATCTGTGCTTATTCTCAAGTTAATGATATTGATGATATTAAAATTTTTGATGGAGATATAATAGAAACAGTTGCACAGCAAGACACTCCCTTTCGCAAACAAACAACATTGTTTGTGCAATTTGTTAACGGCAGCTTTTTGGCTACGGGAGATTTTGCACTTGAAGCATATGAATTCCGGTTTTGTAGGGTTATTGGGAATTTTTATGATACTCCGGAACTCAATACAGAAAATCCTCATATGCTTCCCACAGTTAGTGAGGATTTGTTCGATATATTTAAATGACAGTTTAAATGTTGAAGTGAAAATTTAAAAGCAACAAAACTAATATATACAAAACAGTTTATATGCGATAGAAAGCACCCGAGCGATTTGCTTGGGTGCCTTTGTTACAATGTTCGATTGTAACTATTGTGTTTTAGCCTGCTTGTTCTTCATTATTGCTGTTTTTTAATTCTTCCTCTGCTTTTCTTCTTGCCTCCCGTTCTTTCTGACGAATATCTTTATGTTTGCTATGATACTTTTTATACAGCGACTCCATGCTCGTCTTTTTAGCAGCCTTTGTGCAAGCAAGTATGAACTCGGTCCTGTTGCCTCCCCTTAGTTCTATGTTTTTGCTGAATTCTTTATATGCGTTTACAAAGTCCATATAGTCGTCCTCGTAGAAGTCAAAGGACACTCGCTTAATTGCAGGTACACCTATCTCTTTAAGATATTCATTTACATTCTGATGAGATGTATTAGTAGAGCCTTGGCTTGAACGTTTAGCAGTAGGCATGCGGTTCTGTTTCTGCTGTTCCTCGGATTTTTGCGGCATCATTCCATCGTTCGAGTTTGGCAACATTGGAATTTGAGAAAGTTCTTGAATTTGGGCTCTTTTTTTACCCCCCAAAGAATTAGTGTTTTCAATAAGAAAAAGATCCTCTTTGCTGATTTCACCTTCAGGATTGATTGTAATTCCAACACTTTCCGTTCTAATACATATCGTATGAGCTTCATCTTCTACAGGATGGAGATATACCATATTCTCCTTAATTTCAGCTGAATTAACCTCTACAATTCTTTCTTCACCGCCAAATCTAAAAAACGCTATAATTTTCTTGATAATATTACCCATTTTTTCTTCCTTTCTTATTTGCTTTTTTGCGTGTGATTTTAGACTATACTTTTATTGGCGGCGCTCTCGGCATTGCATTTTCTCCTTATCTGAAACTGCAATTATTATGATTTCGAAAGGCGATAGATTCAATAATCGTTGCCAATAAATTGAATAAATTATCAAAAAATTGCATATTGACCGTTGACAAGACACGCTTCACGTGATAAAACGTATCCACAAATACTACTGTGAATATGGTAACCATAAACGGTAAACAAAGATGATGGTTTGCAAACTGGTTGTTCTAGGTTACACACAGTCGTATACAATATAAAAATTTGTTCTTATTAAATCTGAACCAATTACAAAATGTTGACAATTATTCCCCCCCGTGATACTATTAGAATATAGGAATGACTGCGGCCATCTATGAAGATACCCGCATATAAATGAATAAGGTTATCTTAAATATGATCATTTAAAGCCGCACAGCTAATGCTTTGCGGCTTTTTGCTATTTATAAACTAAAAAAACTGATTCAAGGGGGTAAAAACCAATGGGTAATTTTTCTTTTATACAGAAAGCATCTTTGATATTAAGTGTAAAAGGAGATACATATGAAAAAGAAAATATTTGCTCTCATATCTGTAATACTGTCTACAGTAATGATCTTGCAAAGCGTGCCCGTTGCTGCCCTTGCAGATACGATAAATACTGAAGACAATATCGTTTCTTTGGAAACAGCTACTGATAACGTTGAAGAAAAGGAAAATTTGAAAACAACATCGTATATTCTCGGTGAGGTCACAGACGAGCGTACCGAGGATACGAAGATTTTCCGGATGAACGACGGCTCATATACAGCTGCAGTCTATCCCACACAGGTCCACTACGAAAAAGACGGTGTGATGGAAGAGATAGACTACAGCTTTGAAGAAGTGACAGTCTCCGGCGAAGAATTTTACGAAACAAAAGAAGGCCCCGTTACTGTAAGGGTGCCTCAAACTATAGATGAACAAAGCGAAGTGCTGTTCATATCAAACGGAGAAAGCATTTCTTTTACTCTTTCGGGAATAGAAGATATAGAAGCATCTCCTGCGGAGAAAGCAGAGCTTGACACCGCCCGTCTCTCTGCTCTCAAAGAAACTATTGACTTTAATTCACTTACTGCTGAAGAATTTGAAGAACAGTATGATACTTTGAAAGCTGAAGCATCCGTGCTTTCTATGAATATCGAAGAAGCAGCCGAAGAAATCGGTAGCATTATGATGAAGGTACCCGGTGCTGTAGGCTCGGTAGGATACAGCTCCGTAATGAACGGAATTGATCTTAATTACAGCGTATCGGGAAGAACTCTCAAAGAAGAGATCGTCCTTAACCGCCGTGCAACTGCGCTGAAGACTTTTACGTTCACTCTTGATTGCGGTGATCTCAGCGCGGTTCTTTGCGAGGATGGTTCCGTTTCCATAAGAACGGATGACGGTAATGAGAAATTCGTGATTCAGGCACCTTTCATGTATGATGCTCTGGGTGCAGAAAGCACCGATATTGGCGTTACGCTTACCGCCAACACAGACGGTACGTATACGTATACCCTTGCCCCCGATAAAGCATGGGTGGCAAGCGGAGCACGTCTTTATCCTATAGTTATAGACCCACCCGTGACCGACAGCAACAGTTCAACGGTTATCGATACGACGGGAGTATTTGGCAACAATATAGGCAATCTTGATGAAAATGGAGAGCCCCTTTATCTTAAAGTCGGCGACCGTTGGGACACCGAGCTTCAACAGGCGGTAGAACTGCAGGCAATGATACAGTCAGATCTTCCTGCCGCCCTTGACGAAACAACCAATATAGTCAATGCGCGTATGTATTTATACGGATACAGAAACTCCATTGAGACCTGCGCTACAGATATGCAGATAAATGCATACCGTATAACATCATCCTGGAGCTCCGATAACGTACCTATAGCCATAGGTACAGGAAACGCGGATTATACTGATATTATCGACTACGTATACTTTAACGATTCAGAAGCAGTAACGTATGTGCCGTATTGCTTTGATATAACAGAGGTCGTGCAGCAATGGCATGTTGGTACTGCTCCGAATTACGGCATTGCTCTTCGTGGCGTTAATGTTAGCGGTACTCGCAAAATAGCACGTTTCTATGACAGCCTGCATGGCGGTACCGAAGGAAGCCTTAATAATGCAGAAGTCTTCCCAAGCTTCATATATGAATACCGCGACTCCAGTGGCGTGGAGGATTACTGGTCCTTCACTTCCGTAGGAGCAGGAAGAACAGGCACACTTGGCGTAAACAACAATAACGGTAATCTTGTTACCACTCACAGCCTTGTTTCCTCTACCGGAAATAATATGCCTGTCAATGTATCTATCGTATACAGTGCTAACAGCTACGATTATGAGAACCGCACAAATTTGGGCATGTGGCGAACGAATTACCACGCAAGAATTGTTGGTTGTAACCTCACCTTTGATTACTTCGGCGATCCTATCGTATATAAATACTGTTATATAGACAGCGATGGAACCCGTCACTTCTTAAAGCAGGAGGGATCCGAACATAAGGATGAGGACGGCCTTGGACTTACCCTTACCGCATATACCAATGAACAGGGATATAACCAAGGCTACTACTACAAAATGGAAGATAAGGATCATATTATATACTGGTTTGACTTCTACGGAAGGCTTATAAGAATTATTGATCCGAACGGCAACTATAACGCGATAACGTATGAAGCAGGTTCCGGCAGCGACAGCACTAAAAACGCTATCTCTATGATCACCGAAGGAACCGATATGTCCTCTACGGTCAGAATTACTACATTCACATACGCTTCTGACGGTGACGTTACGATAACAAGCCCCGAGGGATATTCGGTACGCCTTGATTTTCTTTCTGCAACAAACAGAATGCTGCAAGGAATATCTTATCCGGACGGAGGCTATACGGGCTTTGTGTTCACCAATATAGCCAGCGGATATTTCCCACAGTGGATTACTGACGGCAACGGCCACGCCGTTAAGCTTACATACATATCTGGAATAACAAAAAGAGTTTCGAAGATAGAGTGGGGTACTTATGGTCAGACCGTGGCGAATGGTATTGTTACATCAAGAACCATTAACACTCTTGAACAGTACTCCTTCCAATACGCCCACAACCACACTACCATAACGGATATTGAAGGACGCAAATCCACCGTTCAGTTTAACGGTTACGGCCATACCATAGGAATAGTAGACCATACCGCATCAGTGGGACAGAGCTTCAAAAACGGTGCTCCCGGCGGTGTAAACGTTGAAGAAGGTACGGAAAACAAGCTTCTCTTGGCTTCAAAGACCATATATGCCTCGGAAAACAGAATAAACGGCGGCGGAATAAACGTAGCATCGGATATAAACAAATTCTCAACATCTGCAGGTGTTGAAAAGTCTTACAAAGAAAAAGAAGAAGAAGAAGACATTGAAGGTAATACGGGCAAAGGATACATGGTGCTCAAAAAAGAATACGAGACCGCGTCTAACTGCTTTATATACCAGAATCCCGCAGGATTGGCTCAGGGACAGTATACAATATCGGCATATATAAGTACTGACGGCGCAACTCTTTCAGGCTCCGGTGTCCGAGTTGCTGCAGACGTATACACAAATAGCTCTTATTCTGCGGGAACAGGCTCGTCTTTGGTCACACATACAGAAAGCGGAGAATGGGTAAGAGTTCAGGCAACGGTAAACGTACCGTCCGGTGCTACTCACATTCTTGCAGGCATATCTTTAGCGAAAGATACCATAGGCACTGTGTACGTAGACGATATCCAGCTTGAACACAATCTCTCCGGAGGCGCAGGAAGCTTTAATCAGCTGGCAAACTCATCTCTTCTCAATTCCTTCAGCGGTTGGAGCGGAAGCAGCAGCTTTAGCTCGAGCTCCAGGGGAGGCGACGCGCCCTTGGGTCTCAAGTATATAGCAAACGTAACGGGTGATCCTTCCGCATCAAAGACCCTTTACCAAACGGTAGAACTTGACGGAAAGAAAGGCGACGTATTTATTGCGGGTGCATGGGGCAAGGCGAACTCCGTTCCCGTTTATCCTCTTACTAAGGATGAGAACGGGGAAATAGAAGAATACGATATCGAGAAATACAAAAAGAAGGGCAGACCGGAATTCGGACTTCACGTTGAATTCTATAACGGCGCAACAAAGGTTGGAGATACCTTTGACTTCCAGTTCAACAGCATGATCACTTCCTGGCAGTTCCTTTCCGAGAAGATCATAGCTCCCGATAATTACACTAAAGTAAAATACTACTTCGTATACGCTTACAACACAGGCAGTGCAAGCGTTGCAACTCCCTTCCTGTATAAAGAGAATTACGGCCAGAGCTACGTATATGACGAAAACGGCAACGTAATATCATCAACCGACAAGGCGGAAACGGAATCGAATTTTGCATATCAGGACAATGCCCAGACGGAGAGCCTTTCTCCTACGGGGTCTAGGTATATGTATACCTACGATGGAGCCACAAAAAATCTGACCTATGCTATTGCCAATTCAGGTCAGCGAATAGGCTTCCACTACAACGAGACCGGCGATGCCACAATGATGTTGATAAACGACCTTGAACCGATAGTTGATATCAGCGGTGACGTATCTTGCTTTATTGTAAACGCCAACGACGGAAGAGCTCTACGAGTCGTAAGTCTTGCAAGTGGCAATTCTGTTAATTGCACTAATTTCTACTTTGACGTCGATAATTATCGCTGGGATATATTGCCACAGTCCAACGGAACGTACAAGATAAGGCTTAACAAGGCAAATAATCTATATTTGAAAATGGCAAGCGGTACGGCGAATCCTAATGTTATTAACTCTTCCGAAAGCTCAACTGTTATGGGAACAAGCTTTAAGCTGGTAGCAAACGGCGACGGCACCTTCCGTATTCTTACAGAAGAAAGCTCATATACCAAAGCGCTTTACAAGCTTGCTGATTCCGCAGTCGTCAATGGCAACGGATATAACTTAAGGGCAGAAGCATATGACGAAAACGATCCTGCTTTCAAGTGGTATCTGTACGATGTAAAGAGCGGAACCGATAAGATGGTAACGGAGGCAACCTACGACGAGGACGGGTTGCGTGTTGAGACCTCTACCGATGCTGACGGAAATACAGTAAGCTACAGCTACGGTCAGAACGGACTTGTTTCAACTGTAACCGACCCTAAAAACACAGTCACTTCCTACACCTACGACAGCATGAACCGCACCACTGCGGTTGAAAGCGGTGATTCAAATGTGGAGTATGTCTATGATGATGACTTGCTGAGTGAGATATCCGTTGATAACGCATTGTTTTATAAGTTCCATTATGATGATTATGCAAGAAAGACAAAGACTGAAGTAGGTAACAACTCCTCATTCTACACCCTTGCGGAGTATATTTATACCGATAATCTTCTGACAAAGCAAAAATACGGCACAAGTGGTACTAATTACATTGATTTTACGTACGACAACCTTGACAGACTGGTAAAAAAGACCTATAATGGAGACAACAGTAAATACGTACAGTATTTCTATGATCCAAACGGCAATCAGTACAAGGTAAAGGACGGTATATGGGGTAAGGTTACTACCTTTGACTATGACCTTGCAGGCCGAATCAATGCGGCAAGCGTATTTGATACTGCCACAATGAAGCTGAGAGCACTTGAAAGTATCCGTTATAACGACGGCAAGGGCACCGTTGAAAGCATTACTCACAGAATGTTTAATGCAAACGGCATGCTCATCAAATCAATGCTGTACAACTATATCTACGGAGATCCTGCCAAAGGCGAGATCCCCGATGCGCTTTATAAATACGAAGTCGGCACAGCTATAGACTATACCTTCAGCTATGATGACCTGGCACGCCTTACAGATAAGACGCTGACCTCAAGCGATATAAACAGAACGGAAAGCTACACGTATAAGGCAAGCAAGAGCAATTCTGCATGGACTACTCCTCTTGTTCAGTCTATGACCGACTTTGCGGGAGTTCAGCACGTATACACCTATGACAATAACGGTAATATACTTTCCGACACCTACGGCGGATATACCGTAAGCTACGAGTACGACAGCCTTAACAGAATGACCCGTTATAACGACCCTGTTTACGGCTGGACCTGTGTGTACGTTTACGATAATCGCGGAAACATTACCGAGATGCAGGAGTATGAGTACACCACCGCAACTGAGCTCGGTGAGCCTCTGTATACCTATGAATATGAGTACGGCAATAACGTTTGGGCTGATCTTCTCACATCATACTACGGTACTGACATATCCTACGACGAGCTTGGCAATCCTCAAAACTGGATATGGGGCGAAACGCTCGAGTGGGAGAACGGCAGACAGCTTGCTTCTTACGACGGAAGTGTCAACTATTACTACAACGCCGACGGACTCAGAACAGGCAAGTCAGGTGACAGAAACACCGAATACTATATAGTGAACGGTACTTATCTTGGCGAAGTTACAACCATTGGATCGGCTCAGTACAGAATAATTTATCTGTACGATGAAACCGGTTCTGTTTGTGGTATAGAAGTAACAAAGATAGACGATGATACGATAACGACCGATACCTACTACTTCGCAAAGAACCTACAGGGTGACGTTACCGCCATCCTCGACTCTCAGGGCAACGTAGTAGCAAACTACCGCTACGATGCTTACGGCTCAATTATCTCCGTGACAGATGCAAACGGCAATTACGTTTCTTCTGCAACACATATCGCAAACCTCAATCCCTTCAGATACAGAGGATATATGTACGACGAGGAGAGTGGTTTCTACTACCTCAGAAGCCGTTACTATGATCCGTATATTGGTAGATTCTTGAATGCAGACGGACTTGTTTCGACGGGCCAGGGATTTGACGGAAACAATATGTTTGCGTATTGCTTGAATTGCCCAATAATGTATTCGGATCCCACGGGCTTTCTTGCTTTTCCTGGTGAGATCCATAATGAAGTGGTAAGACGCATAGCCGAGAAAAATGGATACAACAAAGAACAGAGGATTAATTATTCTAATGGTAAATGGGGGAGAGCAGACCTAATAAGCAATAAAGGTGAAGTTTGGGAAGTAAAGAGAGATAAACCCAATCAGATTGAGAACGGAAAAACACAATTAAATAATTACATAAGCAATGAATGGAAAAATAATCCGACATCAATACTCAGTAAAGGCGGTTACATAGAAGGCGGTGAGTTTACATATACAAGAGGATATACCGACTATCACGTAACTTATAGATATGCTGGTGACGGAGTAATAGCTTATGATTATGATAAATCTTTTGACACTGATAGATTGGAAGTAGATGCACAATACGTAGCGGAGAGTTTTGTTGTTCCTGTTCTGTTAGGTGCATTATCGATACTTGCTGGTTTGATTACAAGTACAGGTACAGCTGCACCTGTAACTATACCTGCAAATTAACAGAAAAAAGGAGTATCTATGAGCTTAATACGCGGTTTTAAAAGAATTTGCAGAGAGAAATATTCGGAATATGGTTTTGTAAATCATAATCAGACATTTGCCCGTATTACAAATGATGTACTGCAAACGTTTACCTTAAAAAGGTTAAGTTGCGGTTTTGAGTGTACAGTAGAATTTGCTATAGTTCCCTTGTGTATAGGAATAAAGTATCCGGATCTCGGCACCTTAGAACTACATCAAATGTTGTCCGAATATAGTGAGTTCAGATACGATAAACATTCTGATAAGAGTGTAGAAAACTGTTTGGTGAAAATTTTTGAAGCAATAGATACTTATCTTATACCAATGTTTCATAAAGCAGTAGATTGCAAGTCAGCATTTGATTGTTTAATAGAAGTAAAGCATTTATGTGAAGAAAACAGATTGATGCATTTGCAAAGGAAGGGTATAGAAAACTGTGCTGAGCCATTTAACAAACGTATTTTATATGATCACAATTGTTATTATATGGCACTAAAAAACAGTAACTATGATTATGTAAAGAAATATTTAGAAACGGTTTTGTCGGATAAAAAAGAATATGTTTTTCAGCGATTAAAAGAAATTGGTGAAAAAGATGCACTATCAAGTACGGATAACAGCATCAAGAATGTTTTGTTAGTAATAAAAAGATATGAGGAACTTCTTGAAAAACTGAATAGTGGAAATTACGGTTATTTTGACGAAATGATTTATGAAAATGAAAGATCGTCGTTAACTGCATTGGAAGCTTATAAAATGTATCCTATTTATTGTTAACACACTGACATTAGATGATTCTCTTTTGTGAAGGACAAAACAGATGAGTAACCCAAATGTCGTTGAGGGCGGCGGCAGTGCCGCCGCCCTGCCGTAAAAGACCTATAATGGAGACAACAGTAAATACGTAGAGTATTTCTACGATCCCAACGGCAACCAGTACAAGGTCAAGGACGGAATCTGGGGTAAGGTTACTACCTTTGACTATGATCTTGCAGGTAGGATCAACGTCGTAAGCGTATTTGATACGGGCTCACTGAATCTGAGAGCTCTTGAGACCCTCCGCTATAACGACGGTAAGGGTACAGTTAAGAGTATGACCCACAGCATGTTTGATGCTGACGGTGGATTGCTCAAATCCTTGCTGTACAGCTATACCTACGGCGATCCTGCAAAAGGCGAGATCCCCGATACTCTCTATAAATACGAGATCGGAAGCGGTATTGACTTTACCTTTGTTTATGATGATCTTGCACGACTTACACACAGAAATCTGATAACGGACAGCATAAATAAAACCGAAAGCTATACATATAAAGTAAGCGATAGAGGTACCAACTGGACTACTCCCCTTGTTCAGTCAATGACCGATTTTGCCGGTGTTCAGCACGTATATACCTATGACGCAAACGGTAACATTCTTTCTGATACCTACGGCGGATATACCGTAAGCTATAAGTACGACAGCTTAAACAGGATGACCCGATATAACGACCCTGTTTACGGCTGGACCTGTGTGTACGTTTACGATAACCGCGGTAATATCACCGAGATGCAGGAGTATGAGTATACTACTGCCGAGACCCTCGGCGAGCCTTTGTATACATACGAATACGAGTACGGCAACAGTACTTGGGCAGATCTTCTTACGTCATACTACGGTGCTGACATCTCTTATGACGAACTCGGTAATCCTACGAAATGGATAAACGGTGAAACTCTCGAATGGCAAAACGGCAGACAGCTTGCTTCTTACGATGATAGCGTTAATTACACTTATAACGCAGACGGACTCAGAACAGGTAAGTCAGGCGACAGAAATACCGAATACTATATAGTAAACGGTACCTATCTCGGTGAAACTACTACGATCAACGGCACCGCATATAACCTCTACTATTTCTACGATGAAAACGGCTCCCCCGCAGGCCTTTGGCAAGGAAGCACGGTATATTACTTTGCTAAAAACTTACAGGGCGACGTTACCTCTATCCTTGATGCTCAAGGCAACGTAGTAGCAAACTACCGCTATGACGCTTACGGTTCAATAATCTCCGTAACCGACGCGAGCGGTAACTATATCTCCTCAGCAACTCATATCGCAAACCTTAATCCCTTCAGATACAGGGGTTATATGTATGACGAAGAGAGCGGATTCTACTACCTCAGAAGCCGATACTATGATCCGTATATTGGTAGGTTTTTGAATGCGGATGGACTTGTTTCGACGGGACAGGGGTTAGACGGAAACAATATGTTTGCGTATTGCGGAAACAACCCTGTTATGCGAGTTGATACCTCAGGAAAGTGGTTCGAAATTGTTGTTGGTATAATTGCGGTAGTTGCAGCCTTACTTACAACAACGAGTTGTTCAAAGAAAGAACCAGAACCTCTTCCGTATGAATCAGCAGATGATGCTGCAAAGGCGTTTTCAGAAGAAATATATGATACTAGCCGATACATACGACACGAATATGGAACAGTAATATATTCAAGCACATCAAATGGAAAAACAACCTATAATTATACGGAACCATTATTAGGTCATCCTCACGATGTTAGTCATCCCTTAGACATTCCTGACGGAACTACAGCAGTTGCGACAGCGCACACTCATATTTTCGGCAACGGATTTTCAGGTACAATGCGCGGAGCAACAGAAGGAGACATTCCGAATGCAAAAAAAATGAACCTTAATGCCTATGTCGTTGGACCGTCGTTAAATTTAATGCGCTATGATGTTTCAACCAATGAATTTGATTATGCTGTATGCAAAATTTCTCCGAAATCGTTGACTCCTGGAGAAAAAAACAAATTAGCTTTACTGTTTCAAACAGCGTGGGATGAGCACATTAGTGAACCCTGTGAATTTGGCTGCGAAAATATAATTTGGCCAACTCCTTAGGAGGTTTATATCATGAAACTTACTAATAGAATAGTAATATCGATTATTTTAGCATTTTTCTATTTAATGATTCTTAGTTCTTGTATGAAGAGCATTAATGTGCCAAATATAGAAGAGACTAATGTTCCGGATACAGAGCAGACTGCTGTAAGTTTTTTAGAAATTGATTGTTTAGAGTCTGACTGGGACAAGTCGGGCTTTACAGTAGATCTTGAAGAAAAGCAAATTACTATTGACAAATCTTCTATCGACACTTTTGATAACGCAGTTTTAATTGGCGAGGATATTTCTAACCAATGTGAGAACGGTAGCAATTCGGTCGAATATAAATTAACAGCTGTTGTTCATGCAAAAAATGTTGACACTTGGGTTTATAATTATACAAAAATACAATATAGGAAGGGTACTAAAGATTTAATAAACAAGCATGGATTCTATATAGCAGTAGACAACAACTGCAACATAATTAGAATGTGGGTTGAAGAATGGTAAAAAATAACGGATTCAAAAGGCCACTTTGACTCTATGTCTTTGTATAAACAATGTTAACAGCAACCCAAGTGCGGCGAAAAAACCACCGTCCTGCCGTAAAAGACCTAAAATAAAAACAAACAATAGCTCCACAGGGCGGCCAAAAGGCCGCCTTGTTTCCTTTTCTACAGTAGAGCTACGTGTACGATGAAAACGGAAATGTGGTATCCTCAACAGATAAGGCTGAGTCTGATTCCAGCTTTGCATATCAGGACAATACCCTTACGGAGAGCCTTTCTCCCACGGGAAGCCGATATATGTACGCTAATGACGATACTACACAGAATACGAAATACGCTATCTCAAACTCCGGTCAGAAAGTAAACCTCGGATATAACCAAAGCGGCGATGCAACGAGTATGACCATAACCTCTCTGGACTTTATCCCGTCACTGGTTAACGAAAGCAATCAAAACCTTACCAACGTAGACTGCTATATCGTAAACGCCAAAAACGGCAGAGTTCTGCAGCCCCATGATGATGTAAACGGCAACCTCATCTATGCGAAATATCTTGAGGGAGAGACAGCCGAAAAATGGAAGCTCAAATATCTGTCAAACCATACGTACTATATAGAGAGTCTTGCGCTGGACGGCAGCGGAATTACAACAGACGACAGCGGAACGCTCATTCAGCTTGATACAATTACGCATGACAATGAGACGTGGATCCCTCCCGTTTCATTCAAGTTCAGATTTGAATCAAACGGAGACGGAACGTTTAAAATAGCTACGGGAGCCAGCGGCAATTCCAAGTATCTTTATCAGACGGATAATCTTCATTATCCTGGAAGCAACACTTATGCTGTAAGCACGGCAAATTATGATGAAAACGATCCTGCCTTTAAGTGGTATCTTGTTTCAGTTACAGGTGAAAATCCTAAAATGCAGACAAGCGCAACCTACGATGAGGACGGAACACATCTGAAAACGTCTACCGATGCTGACGGAAACGTGACGAGTTACGACTATGGTCAGAACGGACTTATCTCAACTACAACGGATGCTCTAGGACATAAGACCAAATACACTTATGATGTTATGAATAATACCACAAGTGTAATTAACGTCCCAAAGGACACGTTGGATGAGAACTATACAAGCAAGGTTGAGTACGAATACGAAGATGATCTGTTAACATCCGTATCTATCGATAACGACGAAGTTGTATACAACTATACTTATGATGATTATGACAGAAATCTAACCACAAGTATTGGCGAAAACCTGTTCATAAGCAATACGTATACCGGCAGAGACCTGTCAAAGCAGACATACGCAAACGGTGATTATACCAATTTTTACTATGATAACCTTGACAGACTAATAAAACAGACCTATAATGGAGACAACAGTAAATACGTAGATTATTTCTACGATCCCAACGGCAATCAGTACAAGGTCAAGGACGGAATCTGGGGTAAGGTTACTGCCTTTGACTATGACCTTGCAGGTAGAATAAACGTTGTAAGCGTATTTGATACGGGCTCAATGATAATGAGAGCTCTTGAGACTATCCGTTACAACGACGGTAAGGGCACAGTTAAAAGCATGACCCACAGCTTGTTCAATGCAAGCGGATCGTTGCTCAAAACGCTGGAATACAACTACACCTACGGCGATCCTGCCAAAGGTGAGATCCCAGATACTCTCTATAAATACGAGATCGGCAGCGGTATAGACTTTACATTTGTTTATGATAATCTTGCACGTCTTACGTACAGAAATCTGATCACGGACAGCATAAACAAAACAGAAAGTTATACATATAAAGTAAGCGATAGAGGTACCAACTGGACAACTCCTCTTGTTCAGTCAATGACCGATTTTGCCGGTGTTCAGCACGTATATACCTACGACGCAAACGGCAACATTCTTTCTGATACCTACGGCGGATATACCGTAAGCTATGCGTATGACAGTCTTAACAGACTGACCCGTTATAACGACCCTGTTTACGGCTGGACCTGTGTGTACGTTTACGATAACCGCGGTAATATTACCGAGATGCAGGAGTATGAGTATACTACTGCCGAGACCCTCGGTGAGCCTCTGTATACCTACGAATATGAGTACGGCAACAGTACGTGGGCAGATCTTCTTACGTCTTACTACGGTACTGACATCTCTTATGACGAGCTCGGCAATCCTCAAAACTGGATAAACGGTGAAACACTCGAATGGGAGAACGGCAGACAGCTTGCTTCTTATGACGGAAGTGTTAATTACACCTACAATGCCGATGGACTCAGAACAGGTAAGTCAGGCGACAGAAACACCGAATACTATATAGTAAACGGAACTTACCTGGGCGAAGTCACAACCATTGGATCAGCGCAGTATAGGATAGTTTATCTGTACGATGAAACCGGTTCTGTTTTCGGCATAGAAGTAACAAAAATAAACGGCAGTACAATAACAACTAATACTTACTACTTCGCAAAGAATCTACAAGGTGACGTTACCGCGATCCTTGACTCTCAGGGCAACGTAGTAGCAAATTACCGCTACGATGCTTACGGCTCAATTATCTCCGTAACCGACGCAAACGGTAACTACGTTTCCTCAGCAACTCATATCGCAAACCTTAATCCCTTCAGATACAGAGGATACATGTACGACGAAGAGAGTGGTTTTTACTATCTCAGAAGCCGTTACTATGATCCGTATATTGGTAGGTTTTTGAATGCGGATGGGCTCATTTCGACGGGTCAGGGATTTGATGGACACAATATGTTTGTATATTGTAACAATAATCCTATAATTCTTGTTGACAATACTGGAACAAGACCTATCGTTGGAGACAATCCAAATACAGAGACAAAAGCAGAACGGGAAGCATCCTATAAATGTATGATTATCTATCGCCATATACCTATTGCCTATCTGGGAGAGACATCTACAGGAAAGAAAGTATTTGTATATGATGAACCTAATATGGAGTATAGTCCTAATAGTGTCCATGTATATGATAATAGGGGTTATATAGATAAAAACGGCAAAAACAATCCTACCATACAAATCGCTCACTCATATAAAATCACATCTAGAAAAGAGCAAGAAGAGATCGTTGATCTCATAATTGAGTATGATAAAAATTATGATTCACCTGTGTCGGTTAAGTGGGGAAGAACTCGCGATTCTTTATTAATAGAGTGGGATGCACATAACAAAATTAATAATATGAACAGCCATGAACGACTTAAACACGTGGATTTTGATCATAACTCTGAAAACTATGGTACTCATGACTATTGGTGGATAGCCTTAACAGAAGGAGTTAAAGAATGGTGGGAGAAGGTGATGTAATGAGATGTTTGGATAATAAGGTACAATTTCGAAGAGTTGATATAATATATTTCATACTAAAGATAATAGTATTTGTACTTATAGGTTTTAGGATTTTCAGTACAGTTTCATATTTTTTCTTTCATAGTATTGGAAGGCATTTATCATTGTATAGTATATACTGTATAAGTGGATTGCCTGCGTTTATGCTCTCTCTCGATAAAACAACCAATGCGGTTTGTGGGGGTCTGATAATATTAACTACAAGTTTCATATCTATAATTCTGTATCCCATAACATATATATCGGGTTTGATTTCCATAAAAACTAATAGGTTTGATTGTGTTGCATTGTCAGTTTTGGGAATATTAGGCATCATTGATTGTATATATATATTCATTTCTTTGCACGATTCCTTTTACATTGACAAATTAATCGTTTGCATTATAAGTATTGTAACTTTGGTTATTCTAAGCAGTTTGGTTTTCATAAACATAAAATTTATGCAGAAAAAACGCGGTTCTATGTGTTCAAGTAATTTATCAGAATAGCCAACCCAAGGGCGGCGGTCCCCCGCCGCCCTGCCGTAAAAGACCTATAATGGAGACAACAGTAAATACGTAGATTATTTCTACGATCCCAACGGCAATCAGTACAAGGTCAAGGACGGAATCTGGGGTAAGGTTACTACCTTTGACTATGACCTTGCAGGCCGAATCAATGCTGCAAGCGTATTTGATACTGCCACAATGAAGCTGAGAGCACTTGAAAGCATCCGTTATAACGACGGAAAGGGCACCGTTGAAAGCATTACTCACAGAATGTTTAATGCAAACGGCATGCTCATCAAATCAATGCTGTACAACTATATCTACGGAGATCCTGCCAAGGGCGAGATCCCCGATGCGCTTTATAAATACGAAGTCGGCACAGCTATAGACTATACCTTCAGCTATGATGACCTCGCACGCCTTACAGATAAGACGCTGACCTCAAGCGATATAAACAGAACGGAAAGCTACACGTATAAGGCAAGCAAGAGCAATTCTGCATGGACTACTCCTCTTGTTCAGTCTATGACAGACTTTGCGGGAGTTCAGCACGTATACACCTATGACAATAACGGTAATATACTTTCCGACACCTACGGCGGATATACAGTAAGCTACGAGTATGACAGCCTCAATCGTATGACAAGGTATAACGACCCTGTTTACGGCTGGACTTGTGTGTACGTTTACGATGATCGCGGAAATATTACCGAAATGCAGGAGTATGAGTACACCACCGCAACTGAGCTCGGCGAGCCTTTGTATACCTATGAATATGAGTACGGCAACAGTACTTGGGCTGATCTTCTCACATCATACTACGGTACTGACATCACTTACGACGAGCTTGGCAATCCTCAAAACTGGATATGGGGCGAAACACTCGAGTGGGAAAACGGCAGACAGCTTGCTTCTTACGATGATAGCGTAAACTATACTTATAATGCTGACGGATTAAGAACAGGTAAGTCAGGTGATAAGAATACCGAATACTATATAGTAAACGGAACGTATCTCGGCGAAACTACTACTATCAACGGCACCACGTATAATCTCTCCTATTTCTACGATGAAAACGGTTCCCCCGCAGGCCTTTGGCAAGGAAGCACGGTATATTACTTTGCTAAAAACTTACAGGGCGACGTTACCTCTATCCTTGATGCTCAAGGCAACGTAGTAGCAAACTACCGCTACGATGCTTACGGCTACATCATCTCCGTAACCGATGCAAACGGAAATTACGTTTCCTCTGCAACCCATATTGCAAATCTCAATCCTTTCCGTTACCGCGGATATATGTACGACGAGGAGAGTGGTTTCTACTATCTCAGAAGCCGTTACTACGATCCGTATGTTGGTAGGTTTATCAACGCGGATGGCCTTGTTTCGACAGGGCAAGGCTTAGATGGGTACAATATGTTTGCGTATTGTGGTAATAATCCGGTTATGAGACAGGATATTTCTGGTCATTTATGGGGACTTGTTGTGCTTGTCATCGCAGCAGTTGCAGTATTACTTACAACAACGAGTTGTTCAACCAAAAAATCGCAGTCAAAAGCGGACCGTGATGCGCAAATCGATAAAGAACTGCAAAGCGAAAAGGAAGATAGAGAAGATTCTGTCGATGCTGCTGCGATAACTCTCGGAAAAAAGTTAATGAATCAAACTTTAAAAACAGGGAAAGAGTATGGTGCAACAATTTATCAATACTATGATGACGCAAACAGTTATTATACAAGCGGACAATTTACGGGCATGTCAGATTGTGTACCAATATACGACTATTTTGTTCCACACAATGCAAAAATAGTGGGTATTGTGCATACACATCCAATTAGAACCAGTGAGAGATATGTGTTTTCACAAACAGATCTCAATAATGGTAGCAAAGAGGATGGTATCGAACGTTATGTTATCAATCCTGATTGGAAACTTTATAGACAAACATATGATGATAGACTTAGTGAGGAAGTTTGGGATTATAAAGAAAATGATGAATAATAAATATATCACACGAAACATACATTTATTTCTGGTATATATCTTGGTTTTGTCTTTGGGTTTATTTAGCTGCAACGTAAATACATCTGAAAAAAATGATATATGTTTCGAAATAGGCAACTCAATCAACAGCTCGGATTTAGAGAATAGCTTTTTATTCTACGCACGTTGTTTTAGTGATTCAAAAAAGAAAGTCATTGAGATGCTAGAAAGTGTAGAATATACACCTACAGATAAAGATTTCGGCGAAAGTGAAGCCGTATGCATAACAATAAATGGCAAAGAAAAAATAGAAATATGGTATGCCGTTGAATATGATACAGAAAATGTGTACGCCGTTTTTGAAGAAAACACATATTTGATTGAGGATGGTACATCACTGGTTAAGGAAATTGGTACATATTTGGATGTAGACAAATATGTAATGTTCAACAAAGAGTATCCTAAAGGTTTTCCCAATTCATATGAAGAATTAGGAAATGGTACGAGAATATGCGGAGTGGGAACAATGAGATCTCCGCGTTATTTCTATAACGAAGACATAGCAATTGAACGTATAGTCCTTCTTGAACATGATGTCCTTGTTTCATCAACAAATCTCGATATGTACTCTGTTGCTGAACTGGCGGCAAAGACTGTAGGGATCCGAATTTATGATGCTGTAGTTTTTCAAGACGAGAAAACCGGGATGTGGGCAGTAACGGTATCCGATAAAGAACGCTCTCAGGCATTACAGGAACAGTCAGAGAAACAAGAGGGATTCGTAGAACTTGCATATGACAGGTGGTGGCAAGTAATTATAGATCCTTCCGGAAATCCTTTGTACTATATCAAATCTTGGAATGATTAATTCTGTAGTTTCAAACAAAACAGATGATTAACTGACCTCAGGGCGGCTCCCCCGCCGCCCTGCCGTAAAAGACCTATAATGGAGACAGCAGTAAATACGTACAGTATTTCTATGACCCCAACGGTAACCAGTATAAGGTCAAGGACGGCATCTGGGGCAAGGTAACTACTTTTGACTACGACCTTGCAGGTAGGATCAACGTCGTAAGTGTATTCGATACGGGCTCAATGATAATGAGAGCTCTTGAAACTATCCGTTACAATGACGGCAAGGGCACAGTAAAGAGTATGACCCACAGCATGTTTGATGCCTCGGGTAGTCTCATCAGGTCGTTGGATTACAGCTACACCTACGGCGACCCCTCAAAGGGTCAGATGCCCGATATGCTGTATTCCATGCTTGCGGGAGGAAGAGTTTTCAGCTTTGAGTACGACAGCCTCGGAAGACTGACAAAGCGCACTCTTGGCACCTCCGGCCACGATATTACCGAAGAATACGAGTACAAAGCAAACAAGTTCAACGGAAATCTGACTACTCCCCTTGTGGAGACGATGACCGACTTCACGGGTGTTACCCATACGTACAAGTACGACGAAAACGGTAATATTAAGGAAGAAAGCTACAACGGTCTTACCAACTACTATTACTACGATTCTCAAAACCGTCTTATCCGCGCCCACGACGCGGCAGCAGGCAAAGTATACGTCTACGTGTACGACAACCGCGGAAATATCTTGGCAAAGAAAACCACTGCAGGATATGCAACTCCCGAAGAATGGGATGCTGCAGGCGGCGAAGAGAATATTACAATGTCTGTCCAGACATACACCTACGGTGACGGTGTATGGGCTGATCTGCTTACAAATATCGGCGGCGCATATAATATCGAGTATGACGAGCTTGGCAATCCTCTTAACTGGAATTCAAGAGGCAGCGTTCTCACTTGGGACGTAAGAAACCTCGTTTCCTATAAGAAAGGCTCCAAGACGTATAACTTCGAGTACAACGCCGACGGACTGAGGACGAAGAAGTATACAACGTCAGGCGGCAACGTAACGAAATCCACTGAGTATTATATAGTAGACGGTAAGTATATCGGAGAAACTACAACCATAGGTACTGACACCTATACACTCTCATACTTTTACGACGAAAACGGCACACCCGCGGGCATAATCGTAAACGGAAGCGCTTGCTATTTTGCGAAGAACCTTCAGGGTGACGTAATTGCACTCGTTAATTATCAAGGAAATGTAATTGCCAGATACGCCTATAACGTATGGGGCGACCTCGTTTCCGTAACCGATGCGAACGGTAATTATATCTCTTCTGCAACCCACATTGCAAACCTCAATCCCTTCAGATACAGGGGTTATATGTACGATGAGGAAAGTGGATTCTACTACCTCCGCAGTCGTTACTATGATCCGTATATCGGTAGATTCTTGAATGCAGACGGACTTGTTTCGACGGGCCAGGGATTAGATGGCCACAATATGTTTGCATATTGTAATAATAATCCCGTGAAATATATAGATTCATCAGGATGCTTTCCTTGGTTGGCTGTTATTGTTTGTGTTGTTGTATTGGCAATTATTGCTGCCGATCATTATTTGGAAGCAAATCATCCAGATGGAGTACAATTGAAACCGGATCCAAAACCTGATGACGTTTTTGATGAAAAGATAGTATATGCAGACGGAGGAGGACCAAAAGTCGAAAATGACGAGTTAACATTTGTGGATCTTGAGGCTGGTATATACAATGGCACTTCAGAATTTGAACACGGAGAATTGAGTTTCACAAGATTTGGAACTGTTGATGCCGTTGCAAAATTTGATGCTGATGTTATTCTAGACGTCGATTTGGAACTCAATCTTTCTGCTTACTCAATGATGGGTAGCTTTGATTTCGATTTGCTTGGTTATAATTTTGATTTTGAAGCAAACTATTATTTGGGATGTATATGCTGGGAGTTTAAAACTGATTTTAAAAATGGAGAATTTGGTTTTGGTCCACCAACTACGGGATTAGGTTATTCGTTTGATTTGGACATAGACAAACTAAAATAATTATAATTATGAAAAAAACAAAATTTCAAATAATTCAACAATGGCTAAGCTTGATTCCTTTTTGGTCAACCCTATTTATCGCTATAGTTACATATATTGATCTTTTTCGCAAGAAGGTTTCCGCTGTTTATTGGATAAAATACGGCTTGAATTTTTTCATTTCCGCAATTGCCATTACCTTATTAAACGGCGTAATAATGACCGGAGAGCATTTGATTCTGAATATTATTGCTTCCGCCGCTTTGCTTGTTCTCACAAACTTTTATTTCGTTCAGCTTCAATTTGAAGCAATGCAAAAAAATCAGGCCAAAGAAAGCAACAATGATATTACAAGTGCAAATTCCAAAGGGTTTACTAAAAAGCACATAATAATATTGGTAGCTATTCCCCTTTCCTTATGGGCAATCGGTGTTACCGTATTTGCATGCTACAGAATAGTTGATATTTTTATGGAAGACATGGACAAAAAAATTGAAGATACTAACGGACCCGATGATTTTTCCGTTGTAACTATAACTGATGAAGAAATAGCTAAAACTGACTACAGCAATTATTCTTCTTTCCTTTTTGGCTCCTCCACTGATGGCGCCCCCTCAGGTGTCAGCGACAAAGGCTTTAGGGACGTAGATTATGACAAGACCCGCTACACGTCAAACTCTCTCAGTGGAATCTACGTTGCAAATGTTACTAAAACCGATTCAGACACTATGTCTCTCAAAATAACCAGTACCGTTGAATCAGGCAATGCTGAGATTTATGTCTTCGTTGATGATAAACTTCATAGCGAAGTCAACATAAATGAGACAGTCGAGCTCTCTGTTGAAGGTATTTCAGGCAAGACCGTATACGTAAAAGTAGCCTGTGAAAGCGCAAATATGTCTATTCAGGTAGAGAGAGATTATTGAACCAAACTATCCAACCGCAAGGGAACAATCCTCAAGGGCGACGGCTACGCAGCCGCCGCCCTACCGTAAAAGACCTGAAATTAAAACAAACAATAGCTTCAAAGGGCGACCGAAAGGCCGCCCTGTTTTTTTGCCCAATTAATGCCAAGTAACATTGCAATATTGAGAAAAAGCCTTTTTGATTACCTCGCAAGATGACTATGGTTTATCCGATTAACCCCACAATACAGCTCGTCGCCCCTTTTGACAATATCCGCAGATGAGTTGCAGTAATATCTAATCAACTTTAACTTGCGGGGAAATACAAGGAGGATAGATTATAAAAAATGGAAAATATGTTGAAAAATGAGATAACATATGATAAAATGACGATAAAGATGGATCCGTGTGCTTTAGACATACATATCGATTTGTCCCTTGGTGACACACACAAATGTATGCGACGCAAACGGAATAGACTATATGGTTGGAAAAAAAGGAAAAACAAACAAAAAATTATGACTACTAAAGATACTATTTACGAGGAGAATAAGACTACAGATCGAGATGTAGATGCCGGTAGCTATTATGGTGAATATTCCGGCAAGAATTATACGCTCAGCGCCCAAACAGAAACATATCAAGAATTCCCTCGCGAGGACATTGACACCGTTAATATTAAAGATGCAGCAAACTACCTGATTCAACTGTTCTATAATGCTCAAAGAGAATGTACCTCTGCTGTTATTCAAAAATTGTTAGTAATAGCACAGATGCGATTCTTGAAATTGTTTGGAATTCCACTGTTTAATGAGGATATAACAGTTAAACCATTGTGTTTTAGTGTTGATTTTGTTTCAGTGTTTTATCCGATATATATTTTTAGTGGAACAGAACACGGCAAAGCAATTGACACTATTCCGCAGAATCTTGATAATCAATTGGACATAATTAGAACCAATGACACACTTCCAAAGCTTTCTTCGTTCATGTACATTATAGAAGGAACACTTTCTAAGATGGCTATGAAAGTCTTGGACGATGTATACGCAAAATTCGGAATTTATTCAGGCAACTCAATTGGGGCTGTTATGAGAGATATGAATTTACATAAAGAACATAAAGCAGGAAATAAAATTACATTTGCACAATTGTTGGAATATGTAAATGGCTTATGTGCTTCAAAAGAAAGTTCTAATGTAATTAATAGTTATGTGTGTTCGGACCAATAAAGTTCGAATATTTGAAAGGTTAACATTGTGAATTTGATAGAATCAGAAACTTCTGGAATAGTAAAACATTTTTTTAGTGAATGTGCTAACGTTTTAAAGAGTGGATTTGAATTTGAAAGCAACGAGCAACAGGATGTCGAGGAAGATTCAACTTATGTGCCAAGTTTTAACGAGGAACTTTTGACTAAGTCAAAAGTCAGTTTGAATAGTTTAATTGCTAAATATAATAGAATCGACGAGGGACATCCGTCTGAAGTGTTTTTTCTTTCTTTAAAGAAAGGCGTTAGAGAAGCCGTCAACGAGGAAATCAATAGCAATTTAAACGCAAACGAGCCAATACTTAACGGAATATTGTCGGATGGAGAACTTAAGCTTCTTATAAAAGAATTGACTAAAGAATATTCAGATATTCCCAATGCACAATTGATCTTACACTGTTTTTATGAAGAAATTGAGAAAATTGTATTTGAATATCATATTATTAGCGCTATTTCCTATAATAAGGTAAAGTTGGAAAACACAACTGATATTAACTCGTTTGATATAAGAATTGGTAGCTATGAACGTGATTTGATCAAAGCCAAAAATGAACTAGAAGAAGCAAAGATCACATTGGATAACACGAAAAAAGAGCTTCAATATGCCAAAGAAGAAAGAGATAAAATAAAAGCTGAAACACAGAGTATAAAAAAAGAAACCAAACTAATCAAAAAGGAAACCAAATCCATAGTTTCTATGGTTTCAAAAGAAAAAAAGTCGTTATCTGAGTACACAAGTACAACTGTAAAATCGTTTAGGAATTCTATTAAAAAAAGCGAAAAAAAGATGCATGAATCAAATGTTACTATTTTAGGAATTTTTTCTGCTGTTGTTCTTGCGTTCAATACAACTGTGGGTTTTTACTCATCAACTATCGATGCATTTAGCCACTCAAGCACATATAAGATTCTGTTGATTCTTTTGGTAATAGGGTTTGTTACATCAAGTGTTTTAATGGGTCTTTTCTTTTATCTTGGAACAATATGTAATAGCTCGAGCACCAACGTCATAGCTAAAGCAAGTGGTGATAAAAAAATTTACAAAGTTATTAAAGAGAAGTTAAGCGGTTTAAAAGGCCTTGTTCCTTTTTTGATTACAGATGCTATTATATTAATTCTATTAATTGTTGTTATGATAACTTGGAATTTAGGAGCTATTGAACATAGAAACAAAGAAGTGTATGATAAAATATTTCAAGATGCAACTTCAAAAATAACATTAGAAATAACTATTGATAATTTTACAGCAAATAAATAAAAGGTATCGAAAAAGGAGCACTTAAGTTAAGGTGCTCCTTTTTGCTTTAATTACTATTGTATATGGTTTTTGCTTGAAATAATGACAGCTTTAGTTATAGTTGCAGAAAGATCAGAATAGTAATCCTGTACTGATTTTATAAGCTTATCCGGACCTTTAAGCCTTATTTCGTATTCGCTTATGCCTGATATCCAAAACAATGTTTTCGTTGTTATTACAGCCTCAGAAACGCTGTACGTGGCCTTGTGACGACTGTTTATTGCCACAGGCTTGCAGGGAGGGCCGAAACGATTGTATAACTCTTCTACATATCGATCTTTACAAAAGAAGTCAACAGGTCCTTTATATATGACTATTTCTTTATCCTCGGGAACATAATCCCGAGGTGCTGTTTTATTTAAAGCATTCAGGGAATTTTCCGTAATTTCTTTGCTGAGCTTCGGGGCAATCTTTATATCAATAATGCTATTAAGATCAACCGTCTGCGCTCGCTCGTTTGTGTTATCATATCCTATCATATACAGCTTTCCTTTTGATTGGTAGAGCCATTTGGGAGTAAACAACACGCCTTTGGATATTCTGCTTGCCAACGTCTGTGTATCCTTGCGGTATTTCATATGCCTCGTGAAATATCTAACTCTGCGCCCGTCGTTTATTGCTTTACTGACCGTACAATAAACGTCATAAAGAGTATCTTCAACTTTCACGTCATGGTTGGTATCGATAATTGACATAAGCTTTTCTTCGTCATATATAGTTACAAATGGCTTCAAACAGCTCAATATTTCATTTGACTGCTCTTTGGACAGGTGAGGGTTGGTTGCTATAGCAAAAATCATTTTGTTAAGCTTTGAGGTTTCAAGTGGATGCTTATCTAACCAAAAGCCGCCTCCCTTGCCACCACCCTTTGATTTTATATCAAACCCGTATTCGCGCAACGTCTTAACAGTAGTTCTCAATACCTGCCGATCACATTCAAGATCATACGGCTTCAGGTATTCGTTCAATGAAACGCTGTTTATGCAGTGTTCCTTATCTGTTCTTTTAAAGAGGACGTGGAACATTATCAAATATCTCAGCTTTGATGACTTTGCTTTCAACATATGTATATCCTCCTTACGCGCACATAGGTATAGCAGGCATTGCTTCAATGGACCTTCGGGAAATGTAACAATCAGAGGTGGACGCTCTGTAGATTGACATTTCAACAGCTTTGTTTTTCTTTTTGTTGGCTGCAATATTCTTGAGCCAAGTGTAGAGCGCTATGTAATTAGGAAGATATTTTGTACTTACGCCGCAATATGGTTTCATAAAAGCGCGTATGTGACGATGCATTGCATTAACGTGCTGAAGATGGTATTCTCCTTTTATTTCGGGTCTGTGATAACGAGTGTTTTCAGCGGTATTTCCGGACAGTATTACGTGCTCATATCCGTTTTCTTCGAGGTATTTATGTGTGATTCTGTACTGGTCAGCAATTACAACAGAGCCATCTTTGTTCACGTGTTTAGCAAGTGTTGCATCCAACATATCAGGCTTCATAAAACCAACTCCGGGAACTTCTGCATAAAACAATTCGTTACCGTTCTTAATCATGCAGAAAACACAAGCCTTGTCAGAATGAGCATTGGACTTGTTATCAGAACCTCTGCGGAAAGATTTGCGAGGTAGATTGTTACTCATACCGGGAAGCCTTTTGCGACCGGCAAAGCTACCTTTGATGTGATTTCCCTTAAAGCTTACGGGGAAAAACATTTCATCCACTTCAATTTTTCCATTCATTAAAAGAGTATCCTGATGTACCTTGAATGCATTGAGGATCTTGTGACGCCAGGCAAATGCAGTCTGAGTACAAATATTGCACTCAGCAACACACGCACGTATGCTTTTTCCTGTAATAGTCATATGTATAAACTTCTTCCAGGTATCAGGGCTCTTCTGAGTGTTTTCAAAAACAGTATTTGTGGTCGCAACAAAGTATTTACCACAGTTTTTGCAATAGTAACGCTGCACACCGTTATCAAACCCTCTTTTAAGAATGTAACCCATATCTGACTTGGCTCTGCAACGAGGGCAGTCGGGACGGCTGCTTTTAAACGTATATTCTTTTACTATATTACTGCAACTATGATCCTCTTTGGTCTTTTTAATTTCTCCCATCATATTAATTATTTTGTCTACAAGCATGGACTGCTCTTTCTCGGAGAAATTTTTAAACATTGCAACAAGATTATTAATATCATTACTACGCATATACCGAACCCTTGAACCTTTCTACAATATTGTGTAATTCGGTACACTTTCCAATTATATTGTATCACGCGTTACACAATATATCAATAGGTTTTGGAATATAAATTTAGGTATTTTACAATGTTTACAATTTGAACATAATTGGCTATGAATGAGCAAAAATCAGTGTAACACACTAATCTTCGCGTCATCATTTTTTGTGTCACGTGTTACACACAAATAGTATCACGCGTGACACAGAAAAGGGCTCCTGCGTATGCGATAGGAGCCCTTTTTCAGGTGCATATTTATTCAAAGATCCCTTTATTTACAAGGGATTTCAGCGTTTTTATCCGAATTTGTGCGGAAGAGTAGAACATAGCCAGTTTTTGTCTGTCGTACCGACATAGACACGCCCTTTCGAATCCCTATTCGGCAACAAAAAAATAGAACCATCCAAATGGATGGTTCTATTTTTTGGCAGCCGAATAGGGATTCGAACCCCAACATACAGAGTCAGAGTCTGCTGTGCTACCGTTACACAATTCGGCTATCTGCGCTTGCGGGTTATATTATATCAGCAGGTTGCGGGTTTGTCAATACCTTTTTTGAAAAAAATAATATTTTTTTATTTTCGTCTATCTTTATTTTACTCATTCTGATTTTTACTATACTGACGGATCGAAAAGGGTTGTTGACATATGTTGTGCGCGTTGGTATAATATTCATGGGGTGATATAATGTTTACTTTGTTAAAGTCGAGGTTTTCAAAAAAGGAAGAGCTGACAAACACTCTTTCTTCAACCGAATCTGTAGATATAATAGAGAATACAGCGTATGAATACCTGAAACCCCTGGGTTTTAAAAAGCACGGAAGAACGCTTCACAGATTTGTCGACGGAGATATGTCACAGGTGCTTTGGTTTCAGAACGGATGTCCTCAGAAGGGTGTTACGGATATATTTTGGCTGAGTATCGGTATAAGAATTCCCGAATGCAACGAGCGAAAATTTGTAATTGATACTCCCATGAAAAAGTATTACCGTGAATATGAGTGTGATATCAGAACAGATCTCGGCTCCTATGTAAACGGCAGCGGCGTTGGCTACGATCTCAAAAAGGATCCTTACAGGATAGCTGAGGACGTACTAAAAAAGATCAAAGAAAATATTATGCCCGTTTTTGATCTTATGAGCAGCAGAGACGGTGTGCTGAAATACAGAAGAGAATATAAGTCTTTCGATCTGTTCCATAACAGAGCCGTTTTATTGCATGAAGCAATGATATACGGAAGAAGAGGGGACATTGAAAAAGCCTATGAGTGCTTTAATGAGTATTATAAAAATGCGCTTGATGAATATACCTATACCGTGGAGCACGGCTCTCAGTTTTATCTTAAAAAGGGTAAGAGCGTAATGTATTTGAACAGAAGAACGGGTGAGAGCGAAACAATAGTTGCAAAAAAAGACGGATACGTTACATTGTATGATGCAAACGACGCTCACCTGAAAGCCCTCGAAGAGCTTGCGCTAAAGCTCGACATTCCTCTTTTGTATCACAGATAACGAAAAAGGTGATGAAATGAATTACATACATAATGAAAGCTGTAACAAAAATATAATTCTTCACGACTGCAAGGCGGACAGGGCAGAGCTTTTGGGCGGCACACTTTCTTTCTTCTTTGAGGAAGGATTCCGGATATCACCTGAGCATCCCGAAAGCGACTGCGACACCTTGGTGCGCACAGACAGCTCACAAGTCGATTACGAGCTTTACCGAGGTATTGCAGAGGACGTGAACGTTTATGTTTTCTGTTACAATCGGTATTTACGTTTGACCGTAAGAAAAGAGATGCCCCTTGAAAAGCTTATTGAGATCATAAACTCGAAAAAAGCTTATCTTGAGTTTTTGTATGAATATACCGATGAAAACTCTCGCATTATAAAATGCGCTCTCAGATATAAAAAGAGACCATGGTACAGGGAGTGCCAGATGGAGCTTGTCTGCAAAAGTACAGTATACCGATGGAACGAGCTCAGACGCGAATGTGTGTGGTAAAAAGGTGAATGAAGAGAAAAATGAAAATTAAGCTGATCCTGTCTGCTGTGTTGGGAATAATGTATGGATTTGGAGTTTTTTTGCTGTTTCCTTTGGTTGATATCGAAGTTAGCTTTTTTGACTCTGTCCTTGCAGGAGTGATGTTCGGAGCAATGATGATGATGGTGCTAATAACCTCCGAGCTTTACAATAATCATAAATACAGAAAGATCGAAAAGCATTTGCTCTCACCTCCAACACATACATTTGAAGTGAATTTTAATATGGGTACTGAAGTAAGAAACGGCAGAATGTATTTTTGTAATGACATAATATATTTGGTATCCATTGACAAAAAGCCGCATATTGCTGACGGCATATTGAAGGGAACGGTTTCTCGCTGCGAAATTGAAAATGTGACAACGATTCATATTTTTACTACCGATTTGCGTAAATTCGTTGCAGTTACTGCAGATGCCAATAAAATATGTGAACATATAGAGAAAGACGGTTGGATGTAGAAGTTCTGAAGCAAGAGCATGTTGTGCTCTTGCTTTTTTGTATTGTTGTCAAATTACGGTTTATATGTCGCTTTTTTGTAAAAAAGCTCCGCAAAAAACTTCAAACTATGGGTAATATAGAATGACAAAGTATACCTATAGACAACTAATTAATCCCTTTTTTGAAGTTTTTCGGGGGTGTGGGGGCCTTTTTTCAAAAAGGCTCCCACGTATATCCCCCCTCAAACCAAAATTTGAGCGTGGGCGCCATTATTTTTAAAAAGGGGGCGGCCCCACACGCTTCCCTTGACAAATCCAACTAATTATTATATAATCTTGATAATTTGTTAAATATTCGGGAGAGTTGTATGATCGAAAAACTGGTTTCCGGGGTGACTGATGTTCTGTATAGTTATATACTTATTATAATCCTCCTTCTCGGCGGTCTTTATTTTACGTTCAGAACAAAGTTCGTTCAGTTCAGACTTTTCGGGGAACAGATAAGGGCGGTAACGGAAAAGCCCGGCGAGTCCGGCGGCGTTTCCTCCTTTCAGGCTCTTATGGTATCCACCGCGTCCCGTGTAGGTACGGGTAACATCGTCGGCGTTGCAACGGCCCTTTGCCTCGGCGGCTTCGGGTCTGTTTTCTGGATGTGGATCATTGCCATCATCGGCTCTGCCTCTGCATTTGTTGAAAGCACCCTTGCTCAGATATACAAGAAAAAAGGCCCCGATGCATCTTACGGCGGCCCTGCGTATTATATCGAAGGCGCCCTTAAGAACCGCCCTCTTGCGGTAGTATTCTCCGCCTTTCTTATCATTACCTACGGTATTGGCTTCAATATGCTTGCGTCCTATAACCTCCAGTCCACCTTCTCCTCCTACGGCTTTTATGAAAAGGCTCCCAACGTGTGGCCTTGGATCATCGGCGCAGTGATTGCAGGACTTGTGTGCTTTTGCCTTTTCGGCGGAGGAAAGAGAATAATCAAGGCTACAAGCGTAATGGTACCATTTATGGGTGTTGCGTATATTCTCGTTGCACTTATTATCGTGTGCCTCAATATTACTGCTCTCCCCTCAATTTTTGGCCGTATCTTCAGCGAAGCGTTTGATATAGAGGCGATTTTCGGTGGATTTTCAGGCTCCTGCGTGATGTTTGGAATCAAGCGCGGTCTTTTCTCAAACGAGGCAGGTGTTGGCTCTGCTCCCAATGCATCCGCGTCTGCAGACGTGGCCCATCCCGTAAAGCAGGGACTTGTGCAGGTGCTTTCCGTATTTATTGATACTATCCTCGTTTGCTCTGCCACTGCATTTATGTGTATGAGCTCAGGAGTTGAGCCCACGGAAAAGCTGTCGGGAGCGCCCTTTGTGCAGGCAGCGCTTACAGAAACTCTCGGCGCTTTCGGCCCTGTGTTTATCACCGTTGCAATGATACTTTTTGCATTCACAACTCTCCTCGGAAACCTTTATTACGTGGACAAGGCTATCTGCCATATTCTGAAAAGGGTACCGGGCAAGGTGTTTTATGCAATATATTACGTGATCGCATCCCTTGTTATCCTTCTCGGCGCAGGTCTCAGCGCAGATCTCCTCTGGGGAATTGCGGATATCACAATGGGGGCTATGACCCTTATAAATATGCCCGTTATCATTATCCTCGGACGCTACGCCTTTTGCGCTCTCGACGATTATCAGCGTCAGCGCAAGGAAGGGAAGACCCCCGTGTTCAAGGCAAAGGATATCGGCATCAAGGATGAGACAGATTATTGGAATTAAAGAAAAGCTCTGAGCCGTCGCTCAGAGCTTTTTTACTGTGTATCAATTTTTACTTCATCATTGCTTTCGCGAAGTATAGCGAGAGAATTCTTAACGAAAACGATATTGGCTGCCGCCATTATGACGCTTCTGAGAGTAGTCTTAAGCTTGGATTCAGTTATACCCACAAGCTCCACAGTATCCTGCATTCCGCTGATATACATCAGCATATTATAAAATTCATCGCAAAAATACTTATAGGCCGTAGGCACGTCGTAAAGCTCTCTCTGCTTTCTGTATAGCATCGCCACGTCGTCAATGGAAACTACGGTCTTGGCTATTCCTATAAAAATAAAATAAACGATGTGATCCCTGCCGTAAAGCTTTTTTTGAGGCGCGCTGACAACACCCTGCTTCACATAGTTTGATATCATTGAAGGTGTGATAACAGGGCATCCGAGAGGCTCAATAACTCCGTTTACATATTTTGTTACCTGCTCAAGATAGAGACCCACATCGGGTATCTCTGAGTATTCGGGCAAACGGAAATCCCGTATTTTTTGAGCAAAAATCGTCTTGATATCGTTACACATATGTATATATTATACCATTTTTCCATTTCTGTCAATAAGTTTTGCAATATCACTTGACAAGTTTTTAAAAAACCGATATAATCAAAATGCGGATGAATGTAAATTCTCCAGTATAACAGAAAGGCAGGAAATCAAAATGAACTACAAGATAGTTTCCGATTCCTCCTCCGATATCTTCGCGCTTGACACAACTCCCTTTCAGTCCGTTCCTCTGAAGATCATTACCGACGAAAAAGAATTTATAGATACCGAAGACCTTAACGTTTCTGAGATGACCGATTATCTTAAGAAATACAAGGGAACCTCAAAGTCCTCATGCCCCAATATGGAGGACTACAAGGACGCCTTTGAGGGAGCTGACGGTATATTCTGTATTACCATCACCCGCAACCTTTCCGGAAGCTACAACAGCGCTGTCCTTGCAGTTGAAGATTATATTTGTGACCATCCCGAGGTACAGGCATACGTTATCGACACTCTCAGTGCAGGTCCTGAGCTTGCGCTTCTTGTGAAAAAGCTTGAAGAGCTTATCGCTGAGAATCTCAGCTTTGATGAGATCAAGGAAAGGATCTGTGAATACAAAAACACAACTCACCTTCTTTTCTGCCTTGAATCTATGAGAAACCTTGCGAATAACGGCCGCATAAGCCACGCTACTGCAAAAATGGCAGGTCTTCTCGGCATTCGCGCCATCGGAAAGGCAAGCCTTGAGGGTACTCTCGAAATGGTATCAAAGGTTCGCGGTGCCGATAAGGCTGTTGGCGAGATCTTTGATCTTATGGTGGCAAACGGATACTGCGGCGGCCGTGTTCGCATTCATCACTGCGACGGTATCTCCTCAGTTGAATCCCTTAAAGCGAGGATATGCGAAGCATACCCCGAAGCTGACGTTACCGTTGAAAAAGCAGGAGCCCTATGCTCCTTCTACGCCGAGCCCGGCGGATATCTCGTCGGCTACGAGGGCGCTCCTAAAAACTAAGCGTTCATCTCCCCCTCCAAGTAAGCCTTGCAAGGATCATTCCTTGCAGGGCTTGCGTTTTTTGTAAAAGCACAGGCGAAGCTCTACTTTAAGATCGTTTGCCTCAAATTTTCTGCACCTTCTTTACTTCAACGAGAAATAGCTGTATAATAATATAAGAAAGCTTACAAAAGAAAGGAATCGTTTATGTTTTATATAGGATGCCATCTTTCCGTATCCGACGGATACGAGGCTATGGGCAAGACCGCCCTCTCTATCGGTGCAAATACCTTTCAGTATTTTACAAGAAATCCCCGCGGCCGCGGATTTCGCCGCCCCTCAAAGGAGGACGTAGCAGCTCTCGTTGCGCTGATGCAGGAGCATCAGTTTGCGCCCCCTCTCGCTCACGCTCCCTACACCTTCAACCCCGCCTCCTGTGAGGCAAGGATATGGGACTATTCCCGCGACTCAATGAAGGAGGATCTTGAAGTCCTCGCTGACATTCCCGGCGCCCTTTACAATTTCCACCCCGGAAGCCACGTGGGAAAGGGCTCTGACGTTGGAATTGCAAACTGCGCCCGTCTTCTCTCCGAGGTCATCACCCCCGGTCAGGACACAAAGGTCCTTATCGAGACCATGGCAGGCAAGGGGTCTGAGATCGGCAAGACCTTTGAGGAGATAAGAGCGATCATTGATGCAGTTGATGAAAAGTGCCGTCCCCACGTTGGAGTTTGCCTTGATACCTGCCATATCTCCGACGGAGGCTATGAGATAACTACGGCAACTGACGACGTTCTCGATGCATTCGACAGTATAATCGGCCTTGACCGCCTTTATGCTATTCACCTGAATGATTCAAAAAACCCCCTCGGCGCCGCAAAGGACAGACACGAAAAGATAGGCGAGGGCTTCCTCGGACTTGAGGGAATTACGGGTATCATCAATAATCCCCGTCTCTCTCACCTTCCCTTTTATCTTGAAACTCCAAACGAGCTTGACGGCTACGCCGCAGAGATCGCCCTTCTCAAGGCTCAGAGAAAATGAGCTCTTGACAGGATAATGGGAGTATTGTAAAATAGTTGCAAGTGAAACAGTTTCACTTGCAACTATTTTTTTAGAGGTATTTTATGGCTACCATAATGCGAAAGATGAATATAATCTCCCGATGCGAAGCGCAGTACCGCACTGAAAGAACAAAAAATGCCCTACAGGGCATTTTCCACAGCTACGTTCTTGCCGTCTGCCACCGTCCGGGACTTTCTCAGGATGCCCTTGCAAAGCATCTTTGCATAAACAAAAGCAACGTCACCCGTCATCTCTCCTGCCTTGAAAAGGACGGTTACATCGAAAGGCGCCACAGCGAGGAGGATAAGCGGGAGATGCTCGTCTTCCCAACGGAAAAGATGCTGTCCCTTCACAGCGAGGTTGTGGAGATCACAAAGGATTGGAACTCTCTTATTGCAGAGGGCGTCAGTGAGGAAGAGCTTTCTGTATTCCATAGCGTTCTCGACAAGATACTTGAAAGAAGCATAGCGCTGGTCTACGAAAAGGAGAGCGATAAATGAGAAGAGTTATCGGATATCTGAGGGAGTTTGCAGGCAGGATGACCGTTGGCTTTATTATAAAGACTCTTGGCACTATCGTTGAGCTTTTTCTTCCTCTCATTCTCAGTCATATACTGAAAAACGTTATCGGCAGGTCCATGAAGGACATCCTTCTCTGGGGCGCCCTTATGATAGTCTGCTCCGCCGCGGCCTGCATACTCAACGTTGTTGCCAACAGAATGGCGGCAAAGGTATCGAAGTGCTTTGCAGAAAACCTGCGCCGCGATCTTTTTATAAAGACCCTCAGGCTCTCCGCCGCACAGACGGACAGCTTTACCATCCCCTCCCTTGAATCGAGGATCACCTCTGACACCTACAACGTTCACGGATTTATAAATATGATACAGCGCCTCGGTGTCCGCGCCCCCATTCTCCTTATCGGCGGTGTCGGTATGACTCTTATTATGGATGCGCGCCTTGCTACGGTCATGATAGCTCTGCTCCCCCTTATCTTCGTTACGGTGTTTTTCATAAGAATGAAGGGTATTCCTCTTTATGCAAAGGTACAGCGCTCCGTTGACTCAATGATCCGCGTTGTCCGCGAGGACTCGCAAGGCATCCGCGTTATAAAGGCGCTCTCAAAATCGGATTACGAGCACAGACGCTATGACAAGGTAAACTGCGACCTTGTTCACGACGAGACCAAGGCGGGAGTTATTATGGGATGCGTTAACCCCATTATGACTGCATTTATGAATCTGGGCAGCGTGGGCGTTATTGCCCTTGGCGCATTTCTCGTATCAAAGGACGTCTCCGATCCCGAAACCGTTATTGCCTTTATGCAGTATTTCACCCTCATCTCAATGGCTATGATGTCGGTGACGAGAATGTTCGTTATGTATACGAAATGCTCAGCCTCCGCATCCCGTATTGCAGAGGTGCTGGAAAGCTCGGAGGACCTTCCCGTATTTGAAGAAGACTCCCTTCCCAATAAGGACACCGATGCCCATATCCTCTTTGACAGCGTCAGCTTTTCTTATTCAGGCAAAAAGAACAATGTGGATAATATTAGTTTTTCTGTAAAGCAGGGCGGCTCTCTCGGTGTGATCGGAGCTACGGGCTCGGGAAAGAGCACTCTCATAAAGCTTCTTCTCAGGTTTTACGATACGGACGAGGGCGCAATATACGTAAACGGCAAGGATATCCGCACCATTGACAAAAAAAGCTTTTACGCCATGTTCGGAACTGTCCTTCAGCACGATTTTCTCTATGCCGACACCATTATAGAAAACATCCGCTTCGGACGCGACGTTTCGGATGAGGATATTAGGCGAGTGACTAAAATCGCGCAGGCAGACGGCTTTATAGAAAATTTTGAAGAGGGATACGACCGTGTTCTTTCTCAGCACGGAACGAACATTTCAGGCGGCCAAAAGCAGAGGACCCTTATATCACGGGCCTTGGCGGCAAAGCCTCCCATACTTATCCTTGATGACAGCTCCTCTGCTCTTGACTACAAAACTGATGCCGCGCTCCGAAAGGCGCTTGCCGAAAATATGCGGGATACCACCATTATAACGGTGGCTCAGAGAGTGAGCTCCGTTAAGGACTGCGACACGGTTATAGTTATGGACGAGGGTCGCATCATCGGCATGGGCACCCACGAGCAGCTACTCGAAACCTGCCCCGAATACAAGGAAATAAGCGATTCTCAGATGGGAGGTGCCTTCGTTGAGTAATACTGAAAAGAAAAAGCTTGACAGAAAGACTGCAAAAAGCGTCTTTCTTCGTCTTTGCACATACGTTCTCAAATATTGGTATCTCTTTATCCCCGCAGTTTTACTTACTCTTTTCTCAAATCAGCTCTCCCTTCTCGGCCCCAAATACTCGGGTGAGGCCATAGATGCACTCGCCCTCAGTACGGGAGTGGACTTTAAAGCCGTATGGGAAAACGTTATAAAGATGCTTTTTTGCTATCTTTTGTCTGCGGTTATGTCATATCTTCTTGCCACTCTAATGATATTCTTGAGCCAGAGGATAGTATACACTATGCGACGTCAGCTTTTCGAAAAGCTGACCACACTCCCCGTAGGATATTTTGACAAGACTCCCACAGGCGATATCATCAGCCGCATATCCTATGATATAGACACGGTGAACAGCTCTCTTTCCCACGATCTTGTGCAGATAATGACGAGCCTTTACACCGTTATCGGCTCACTTGTGTTTATGTGGAACATATCGAAGCCCCTTATCTGCGTATTCATAATTACCGTTCCCGCGGCCATTCTTTTTACAAGATACCGCTCCAAAATTGTCCGTCCTCTTTTTTCAAAGAGATCGAAAAAGCTTGGCGAGCTTAACGGATATGCGGAGGAGATGCTTTCCGGCTGCCGCACCATTCAGGCATACGAGCGGGAGGAGGAGATAGGAAGGCGATTCAATGAGCGCAACCGCGACGCCATGGACGCTTACTACGATGCAGACTATCACGGCTGCATCATCGGTCCCGGTATGAACTTCATAAACAATCTCTCCCTTTCCCTTGTTATGATACTGGGCGGTATGCTTTATCTGTTTTCCCAGAACGGCACGGTGAAGGCGGGAAGTATCTTCTTCATTACCCTTGGCGGTGTTGCTCAGTTCGTTCAGTACTCCAGAAAATTCGCAGGCCCCATAAATGAGTTTGCAAATATCCTAAGCGAGCTTCAGTCTGCATTCTCCGCCGCAGAGCGAGTTTTCAGAATAATCGACGAGGAGCCCGAAACGGCAGACAAAGCCAACGCCCACGTTATAAGCGACGTTGAGGGAAACGTGGAATTCAGAGACGTTACCTTCGGATACGACCCCGAAAAGGTGATACTTAAGGGCGTGTCATTCAAGGCGGACACGGGAAAGACCATTGCCATCGTAGGTCCCACGGGAGCAGGCAAGACTACGGTAATAAATCTGCTTATGCGCTTTTATGACGTTAATGACGGAGAGACCCTCGTTGACGGTATTGAAGCAAGGGATATAACCCGAGAGTCACTGCGCCGCGCTTACACTATGGTGCTTCAGGATACGTGGCTCTTCAGAGGAACTATATTTGAGAATATTGCTTACGGACGCGAGGGCGCCACCCTCGACGAGGTAAAGTCAGCGGCAAGGGCTGCAAGGATAGACTCATTTATCGAAGGCCTCCCCGACGGATACGACACCGTTCTCACCGATGACGGTATCAATATCTCAAAGGGTCAGCGTCAGCTCATAACCATTGCAAGAGCGATGGTCTCTGATTCAAAGATGCTGATTCTCGACGAAGCAACCTCAAACGTTGACTCAAGAACGGAGATAAAGATCCAAAAGGCAATGGCCACCCTTATGAAGGGCCGCACCTGCTTCGTTATAGCCCACAGGCTTTCGACCATCAAGAATGCAGATAAGATACTTGTGGTCCGTGACGGAAGGATAACGGAAGAGGGTACCCACGACGAGCTTCTCTGTAAGGGCGGCTTCTACGCAACCCTTTACAATTCACAATTTTCATAAAAAAGTAAACCCGTCAATGGCGGGTTTACTTCATTTTCTCTTCTCTTTTCACTCTTCTCTCTTCACTTAAAAAAGGCAACCCGAAGGTTGCCTTTTTTATTTAGCTGTTAAGATTTGCAGCGCCTACTCTTACGATCTCAGCGTTTTCTGCTGCTGAAAGTGTAGGTGTGAATACAAAGGAGTCAAGGTATACAGTCTCACCTGCAACAGCATCAATTGTGAAGGAAACGGATGTGATATTGCCCTCAGCCTCGATGAACTTTGCGCTGTCTGCAACAAAGAGGTTGTTTTCGGGAATAGTAACCGTCTTTTCAACGATACCGTTCTCTGTTGTGAGAGTTACGAGAATATCAAGCTCTCTGCCGTCCTCAGCCTTTGCGCAAAGGCTGATATACTTGAACACATCAGCAGAAAGGCCTGCTTCTGTCATATCAACGGTGAGTGTTACATTATCCTTATTAAGAGTGATCTTTGCAGCCTTTTCCTCTGTGCTGTAGGAAATATCAGCATCGGAAAGGTTGATTTCGAAAGCGTCTATAACACCGGAAAGGATCTTTCTGAGAACAAGTGAGTCGGATGCGTCAACAGCGCCGTCACAGTCAAGGTCAAGTGCTGCCTCGTTTGCTACGACTGTACCATCAGCCTCAGCAATGTAACGTCTGATAATGAGAGAGTCCTTTGCGGAAACGATACCGTCGTCATTCACGTCACCTGCAAGAACGCTTCCCTGTCCGCCGGGAACTGTGAGGATAGAGGTTGTAGCATCGTCGGACATAAGGAAGGTCTGAGCCTCGGGAACGCCCCCCTGAGCAGTCTTTTCGTTCTCTATCGCGATATCGTTTGCATTTTCAAGATCTGTTGCAAGGTAGATTCCGTTAACGAGAAGAACGTCCTTGGAATTGCTTGACGTAAACACCTGAAGCTTAAGACTGGCAATATCACCGGTCCACTTAGCGTCACCGCTCATGTCAACGATATATGAGTGATACTCACCGTCGAGGATGAGATCAAGGGTGATTGCCGTGCAATCGCCTGCATTTGTGGTAAAGGTAAGCTTTGAGGCCTTAGCTCTTGTACCGTTTGTAAGAGGAGCCTTAAGTGTGAGAACAACGTAGCCGTAATCATCGGCTGATACAAGAGAGTCACCCTTTGTATAGTCAACTATAACATAAGGAGTTCTTGCGTTCGTAACGGTAATGGCAAGTGCCTTCTCTTCAGCATCGTGTCTTGTTTCAACGTTGTTGTTCTTATTCTGATCAATGCTGTCCATACCCTTTACTGTATTGAAGGATATCTTTGAAATGTCAAGAGAAGCGTTTGCGATATTTTCCTTTGAAGTGGGAACTGCATCAATAAGCTTTGCGTTCTTTATATAAGCCTCGAGAGCAGACTCTGCATCTGTGCATGCAAGGATCTCCTCGCGGGCCGCCTTGCTGAGCTCTTGGATCTTTGCCCAGTCAGCGCTGTCAAATTCGTTCTCATATCTGAAATTAAGAATTCTGTCAGCATATCCCGCAATGTACTCTTCCTCGGTTCCTTCCTCAAGGGTCTTCATAATAGTATGTACTATAGCGCGGCTTGAATAGTCGTTGGGGTGGCAGAGGTTATCGCCTGTCATATCAATATAGTTCTTCTGTGTGAGCATATACTGATAGGTGGAAGTAATATCTGCAACTGCAACGCCCTCTCTCTCAAGCTCCTGAGTAGCAAGAGAATAAGCATAGAACCAGTCTGCGGGGAAGATATTTGTATTTGACATACTGGTTGAGGTCACGATGATATCGCAATCGGGAATATTCTCATTGATAGCGGCGATAGCCTGCTTAACGTTGTTGATATATCCGGAAGGATCATCGCCCTGCATACACTCGTTTGTACCGAACTCGATAATGAGAAGGTCAGGATCGTATGCAATGATATCCTTCATCTTTTCAATTGCAAGGGATGCTGTTGCGCCGCCCTGTGCGATAGTCTCGTTTTCAATATTAACGTTGGGATAACGGAGGCGGAGCGCGCTTGCAGTCATATCGCTCCAGCGCTCACAGTAAGGCTCAACGCCCTCCCAGCCGATATCGGAGGAAACGTTTGCACCGCCCGCAAGGGAGTCACCGATGGCAAGGACCTTAACTGTGTTGCCATCTGTGAGCTTTTCGTGGAAATTTTTGAGAAGCATACCCTTGGACTCGGGGATAACGCCGTCCCATGTGTCCTTTGTGGTATAAGTAACGTTCAGGTAGCCAACGAAATACATATCGTACTGACCTGCATAAACGTAAGTACCGTCAAGAGTCTTCCACCAGCCGGAATTGGGCTGAACGTCACGGTAAACGCTGGAATGTGCATAAGAGTTGATATCGCTTCCCTCGGGGATAACGAGCTTTCCGTCCTCAACAAGGTAGTCCTTGCCGTATACGTACTCCTTGTTAAGATAGGAGTTTCTTACGGATACGACGCGGTCGATATCATAAAGAGTCTTTTCGGGAGCGACAGTACCGTCCTCCTCTTCAATTACCATAAAGGACTCGTTGAATACGATGCCGCCGTTCCAATAATACTCTGCATAGCGCTCTACGTCGTAGCAGTCGAGATCAAGATACCATTCGTCGTACTGCTGAAGAGAGCCGTTTGCTGCCGCGGGGAGAGTTTCCCAATCATTGCCCGTGCCGTAGAAATAAATACTGCCCGTATTCTCGGGAATATAGGAAAGGCTTACGTTTCCTTCACCGAGACCGCCGTACACACTAAACTTATGTCCTACAGACATACTCCAATTTGAATGAATACCGTTAATAACAGCCGTGGCATCCATCGTCTCGGAAGAACAGGAGGTTGAAGGGATCCATATACAGGTTTTCTCATTTTCTGTATAATAGCTGACAGTTACCTCTTCACCTGCCGCATTGGGAGTTACCTTTACTGCTGAAAGATATTCGTCATATGTAGCAGTACCGCCTGTGACGGTGATATCCTCAAGAGCAAAAGGAGTTACGTCACTTGCATCCTCTGCCGCTGCGGGAAAGGCGAATCCCGAAACCGCAATGAGTGCTGCAAGGATGAAAGAAAGTATTTTTTTCATTTTATGCACCTCGTACATTAAATTTAATTGTATATATTTTAGCACACAGACCTCACTCCGTCAACAATAAATAAACATATTTAACAAAGGAAAAGCTCTGTATTGGTAAATAAACCGTGAATTTGATTGACAGTTGTTCGTCTTTGGGTTATAATGAGGCATAACGATTTTGCGAAAGAAGTATCACTTATGAATAAAAAAAGATTACTTTGCGCACTTTTGTGCGCTGTCCTTTGCTTAACCTCGGTACTCCCGACCTCGGCTATGGGAAAGAATATTATTGAAAGCAGCAGCTATTCTGACGAGGACACTCTTGCTCTCGGATGGGACGGAGTGTATGTTCTTGTGCGTCCCGACGGCTCATTTGAATACGAAAGAAACGGAGAGAAGCATACTGCGCTTTTCGGCACGTCATCCCCTGTTGCAAAGAGCTCCTTTGACAAAAAGGCAGACCCATATCCCGTTTCGGTCCATTCCTATTCCGTTGACGGTATCGCATATAATCTCCGCCAGTTTGTTATGGCAGAGACTGATGAGGCGGGTAACGTCACCTTTGCCGCAGTTTATTCAAGGCTCAAGGTAAAGAACAATACTGACGTTTCTCAAAGCTTTCCCCGCGCTTTTGAGGGTACGTTAGCGCTTACCGAGATATCCTCGGAGATCGCGCCGAAGAAAACTGCCAAGGCTGATTACGTTACCGTTATCAAGGGCGAGCTCGGCGAGAGCACCGTGCGCTCCTACAAGAACGCAGAATCAAAGATGAAAGCTATGTGGGACGAGATCCTTCACGATATTCTCACAGTTTCAGGCCTTTTTGACGATACTGCCAGAGATTACCGTTCCGCAGTGGTGAAATACAATATTCTAAAGGGCGAGGGCTCTCAGGATATAATTTTGGCTTCTGACGAATATGCAAGTATCACTCTTGAAACTACGACGAGCTGCTACGCTGCCGCAGTTGCTCTCATAAAAACGAAAGATACAGAGTCTGCAAAAAAAGCCTTTTCACGACTCAGCGAAAAATATGAGGAGCTGTACAGCTCCCTTGAAAGCAGTGATCTTTCAGGTGACGGAAAGCTTCTTGCCACTACTCTTGAAAAAAATCTCCTTTCTCTCAGCGATATCTGGGGATATGCTTATATTGCAAAGATCCTCTCTGCAGAGGACGACAGCTACGAAAGTGTGTCCGAGGAGGCATTCTCAGCAGGACGCTCTCTTGCAGATGGAATTGCAAATTGCATAGAGGAAATCGACAAAAAATACGACACAGACTGGGAAGCAGTTACAACAAGGGAGGGCTTTATAGTTAACGGTGAGGATTTTGCCTCTGCAAACGCTCTTTGCGACTGGTATATCAAAAGCACCCCATTCTCACTTTGTCCCTCAGCCTCTCTTCGCGCTCTTGCCATAGACGCAATGGACTACAGAACGAAGGGCTCTGATGAAGTAGCATCATATACCTTCGTTTCCTCCCTGATTAGTGAGAGAGACGACGGTACCCTCATCATCGGCCGAGGCACTCCCGATTATTACCTTTCAAACAACGAATCCTTCTCCGTTGATAATTACACTCTGTCATCGGGAACTACCGTTTCAATGGACGTGGTGGTTGAAAAAAATCAAGTGGATATTTCAGTTTATTCATCCACGGCTGTTGCGATACAGGCAGAGTTCTCCGCTTTCAGAGATAACATTGAATACTCATCCGCAGGCTTTGACAGCGATTCAGGTATCGTGACGGCACCGGAGGGCACTACCTCTATCACAGTCCGTCTTATTGATACCGCAGACCGCCTTTTGGAGGAGCGCACGGCAAGAACGGGTCTTGAGGCCTCCCTTGCAAAGGCATACCGCTGTACACCTGAGGTCTGCACAAAGGTATCCCGCGGTATTTTCGAGAAGGCACTGACTCAGGCACAAAACGCAAGAAGCGCAACAGCCCAGGAGCAAAAGGAAGCCGCAAAAAAGCTCAACAGCGCAATAGATACCCTTTCTCCCACCGTTGCAGGCTATTCCGTTACCATTCCCGATACAACTACTGTTATAGACACCGTCACCTGCACGGAGATATACCAAAAATTCTCCCTGCCCTCTGACGGTACGGTTACGACCCTTTATCTTTACGGCGAGTACAGCGATGATATCTCCTGCGCCGTATATACTCTTCGCGGCGATGCCTACACCACCGACGAGCTGAGAGCCGAGTCCTACGGCGAGGAGGTTGGCGAAGGCATAGCCTTTGACCTTGATATGGAGATCACGGGAGAAACGGTCTACGTGGTGTGCATTTTCACTGAGGACACGGAAATGAACGTTCCTCTTGTGCGAAGCACAAACGGTGCTCAGGCTCACACCCAGAGCGGCGGCGAGACCACAGTCTACAGCGGCGCATCTCTCGGGCTGCATTTCACGGTCGAGCAGGTTGATCGCGCAAATCTTGATACGTTCTATCACGCTTGTCTGAATGCAGACGTATCTGAGTATACAAAGGAATCCCAGAAGAAGCTGAAAAAGGCTATGTCAGAAGCAAAGGAGCTTCTTTGTACTCCATCCGTTACTGAAAGTGAGTATGATAAGGTATATGATGATTTAAAGAAAGCATACGACGGACTTGACACCTACGCTTCCGAGGACAAGGTGGACGAGACCCCCATAGTTGGTCTTGTTCTCATCGGTATAGTTGCCGTGCTGCTTGCGGGAACCTTTATATCAGCGCTCGCTGCAAGAAAGAAAATGGATATTGAATGATAAAAGCTCTCTGCCATCGGCAGAGAGCTTTCAGCTTGTCGATACCTTTATCGACAAGCTGACTTCGGGCTGTCGAAAAGGATGCAGAAGCCGTGAATTGTCCGTCGTCGGCGTACAAGGGTACGACAGAGGGACAATTCGCGGCTAAAAAGCCGCATTTAACAATGAAATCCGCCGAAATAATCGGCGGATTTCTACTTTTTTACTGCGTTTTTCACTTAACTAAATACTATATGTTTTGCGGCTTTTGTTCTGCGCCTTTTTCG
>JAFQDC010000017.1 GCA_017416205.1 Clostridia bacterium
TCCTCTACAGACATAACGATTCGCTGTGAATATGGTTACGTTATTAGGACAGTCGAGGACGCCTGTCCCTACAAGTACGTATATCATTACCGTTTCGTCTGCACATCAAATCCCGTTTAATACACAGAGGCCGTTGCACAAAATGCAACAGCCTCGTTTTTCATTATTTACCCATTGCATCGCAGTAGAGGTCGTAGAGAGCCTCAGACTTTACGATGTAGTCTCTTTCGATGAGAGAGCCTGAAACTGCGAAAAGGCCGTCCTCAATGTAAGAAAGCTCAAAGAGTGTGCCTTCATTTTCGCACATAATGAGGAAAACGTCTGTAGTAGTCTTTTCGTCTGCAAGGTTGCCTACAAACTCAGACTCATTGTAAGCCTTTACAAACGCCTCGACGTCGCCTGTCTTCTCAGAATCAAGTGTGAACAGTACCTTAGTTGCCTTTTCGGCATCGATCGCCATAAACTCAGCATCGGGGTATACAGCCTTTGTGTAAAGATCTGCGAGCGCCTGTGATCTGATCTTGAAATCAACCTTAACGAGAGTGCCCTCGACCTTAAATTCATCCTCTCCGAGATAGCTTACGGAGAAGATATCCTTTCCGTCACCGTAGGTGAAGATCATAACGTCTGTGCTGTTCTTGTCGTTTTTGTCAGTCTTACCGATAAACTCAGCAGAGTTGTAAGCCTTAACGAATTCCTTAACGTCAGCCGTAGCTTCCTTGTCAAGGGTAAAGGATACGTCGGATACCTTTGCCTCGTCCATAGAGATCATTTCAGCCTCGGGATCGATGATACCCATATAAAGCTCTGCAAGGCTGTCAGACTTTATCTCGTAAGCAGTCTTTATGTCAGAGCCTGTTACTGCAAATTTTCCGTCGTCAAGATAGAAAAGAGTAACTGTTTTCTTGTCATCAAGAATAAAGAGGATAACGTCCTTGTCGCTGTTGTAGCCGTCCTTTGACTTGCCTGTAACCGTTGCGCTGTTGTAAGCTTTCGCAAAAGCGTCAGCGTCCGCTTTAGCGTTGGGAGCCTGAGTAAGCTCTACGGATTCGATCTTGTCTGCATCAATAGCTACAAGTGCGGGAGTGCCGCAGGAAACGAGAAGCGCAGAGACCATTGCAAAAAGCAGGATGGCACTTATAATTCTTTTCATAATATTAGATTCCTTCCGAACAAACGTGATATGAGAATTATAACAAAAGTTTACACTAAAGTCAAGAAACAGTTAGCTTATCTTTAAGATACTTTCCCGTATATGAGCCTTCGCACCGAGCAACCTCCTCGGGAGTGCCCGTTGCAACGATATTTCCGCCCATATCGCCGCCCTCGGGACCCAGGTCGATAATGTGGTCTGCGGTCTTTATGATATCAAGATTGTGCTCGATAACGAGAACGGTGTTGCCGTTATCAACAAGGCGCTGGAGCACCTCGATGAGCTTTTCAACGTCTGCTGTGTGAAGACCCGTTGTGGGCTCGTCAAGCACGTATATAGTCTTTCCTGTGCTTCGCTTTGCAAGCTCCGTTGCAAGCTTCACTCTCTGCGCCTCGCCGCCGGAAAGGGTGGTGGAGGACTGACCGATCTTGATATATCCAAGTCCCACGTCGTAAAGGGTCTTCAGCTTGTTTGCAATTCTCGGAAGATCGCGGAAGAAGGAGCAGCCCTCTTCAACAGTCATTTCCAGAACGTCGGAAATACTCTTTTCCTTATATTTGACTTCAAGGGTCTCACGGTTGTAGCGCTTGCCGTGGCAAACGTCGCAGGTAACGTATACGTCGGGAAGAAAGTGCATCTCGATCTTCTTCACGCCGTCGCCCTCGCAGGCCTCGCAGCGACCGCCGCGAACGTTAAAGGAGAAGCGTCCCGCAGTATAGCCGCGGAGATTTGCGGCGGGAGTTTTTGCAAAAAGGTCGCGTATATCGGCAAAAAGGCCCGTATAGGTTGCGGGGTTTGAACGGGGCGTTCTTCCGATGGGGCTTTGGTCGATGTCGATTATCTTATCGAGATTTTCGTATCCCGTGATCTTCTTGTGCTTTCCGGGGAGAGTGACTGCGCGGTTCAGCTTTGAAAGGAGTGCGTTTCTGATGATACCGTTGACAAGGGAGGATTTTCCGCTTCCCGAAACTCCCGTCACACAGGTGAAGGTACCGAGAGGGATAGTAACGTCGATATTTTTGAGATTATTGTGCTCAGCGCCCTTAACGGTAAGGAAATTACCGTTACCGCTGCGGCGCACCTCGGGCACCTTGATCCTTTTCTTTCCCGAAAGGTAAAGACCCGTAAGGGAATTCTTGTTTGCCATTATCTGCTTCGGTGTACCCTCGGCAACCACCTCGCCGCCGTGGATGCCTGCTCCGGGGCCGATGTCGATGATGTAGTCGGACTCTGCCATAGTCTCCTCGTCGTGCTCAACAACGATAACGCTGTTGCCAAGATCGCGGAGCTTCTTTAAGGTGTCGATAAGCTTTGAGTTATCCCTCTGGTGGAGACCGATGGAGGGCTCGTCGAGAATATAAAGAACTCCCGCAAGGGATGAGCCTATCTGAGTTGCAAGTCGGATACGCTGTGCTTCGCCGCCGGAAAGCGTACCGCTTTTTCTTGCAAGTGACAGATAATCAAGTCCCACGGCGCAGAGAAAGCCGAGGCGGGCCTTAAGCTCTTTGATTATCTCCCGTGCTATCTGCATCTCCATTTCGGAGAATTTTAAGCTGTTTGTAAAGTCAAGGCTCTTCTGTACGGACATACGGCAAAACTCGTCAATGTTGAGCCCGCCCACGGTCACCGCAAGTGCCTCGGGGTTAAGGCGGCTGCCCTTACATTCGGGGCAGTCAAGCTCCTCCATAAACTGAGCGTAGTATTCGCCCTCCTCGCCGTTCATGTTAGCGCGGGCCTGAACTATATTGACAACGCCCTCGAATTTTACGATCTGGCGCTGAGCTCTTTTTCCGAAGTAGCGGATGATATCGTAGGTATCGTTGCCCGTTCCGTAGAGAAGGGCGTTCATGGCTTTTTTTGAGAAGGTGGAGAGGGGCTGATCCATGGTAAAGCCGTATCTCTCGCCCACTGCGGCGATAAGGGGGCCTGTCCAGGAGTCGGGGCCCAGGGACTTAAAGCCGTTGACTGCGATTCCCGCTTCAAGAAGAGAGAGGGAGTCGTCGGGGATCATTTTTTCAACGGAGAGGCGGCGCATAACGCCGAGACCTGCGCACTTGGGGCAGGCGCCGAAGGGGTTGTTGAAGGAGAACATTCTGGGCTCAAGCTCGCCGAGAGAAATGCCGTGCTCCTCACAGGCATAGCTTGTGGAGAAGGATATCTCCTCTCCGTCGCCGCCGTCACGGGGGGCAGTAACTACGAGAAGACTTCCGCCGCTCTCTCTGAGGGCTGTCTCCACGCTGTCAGTCAGGCGGGAGCGGATGTCGTCACGCATAACGAGACGGTCAACCATTATCTCAATGGAGTGGCGCTGGTTTTTGTCAAGCTCGATATCTTCGGAAAGATCGTAAATGCTTCCGTCAACGCGGACGCGGGCAAAGCCCGAGCGCTTTGCCTCGTCGAATACCTTTTCGTGGCGGCCCTTTTTGGCTCTGACAACGGGGGCAAGGATATAAAATCGCTCCCCCTCGGGAAGCTCCATAATGCGGTCAAGTATCTGGTCCGTGGTCTGCTGGCGGATCTCCTTGCCGCAAACGGGGCAGTGAGGAACGCCAAGACGGGCGTAAAGCAGACGGAGATAGTCGTATATCTCCGTAACCGTACCAACGGTGGAGCGGGGATTTTTAGAGGTGGTCTTCTGGTCGATGGAGATAGCGGGGGAGAGACCCTCGATAGAGTCGATATCGGGCTTGTCCATCTGACCGAGGAACATTCTTGCATAGGAAGAAAGGCTCTCAACGAACCTTCTGTGGCCCTCCGCATAGATGGTGTCAAATGCAAGGGAGGATTTTCCGCTGCCCGAAAGGCCCGTCAGAATGACAAGCTTTTCGCGTGGAATGGAAACGTCTATATTTTTAAGATTATTTACCCGTGCTCCGCGCACGTGAACGTATTTTGCCATATTGATCTCCATAGCGAGTAGAACATTTGTTTCTTAAATCATACTACAAAATATTTTTAATGTCAATAAATTAGCTGTAAATTCGCCTTGGGAAAATAAGAGAATGTGGGAGGGAAATGTGTGTATCCTGCATTCCAAATCTCCTTCAAAATTTCACGACATATTTTTATTGTAAAATCTTGCGCAAAATGATATACTGTAACCAATAAACCGGAGGAGTTAAAAATGAAGCTCAATGTAACAAAGATAGTATCCGTAATTTGTGCATTAATGATGATAGTTCCCTCAGTTTTGGGAACGTTTATTTATTATAGCCCCGTGTCTGTCAGCGCGGCTCAGGCTCCCGAGAGACCCTATACTCCTCTCAGCGACGGGGAGGCTCTTGCCCTTATCGGCTGGCTCTCTGACAAGTCCAAGGTCACCGATGAGATGAAGAGCGCGGGAAATATATACGATTTCCTTACAGGAAAGCTGGAATACGGCTCTGACAAGGAGGTTGCTGCCCGCTTTGCGTTCTGCGCCTTTGCGGCGGCGGGCATAAATAAAAATCTCGATCAGGCGTCAAATCAGGTGTCTGTCACCACCGATTACCTTATTGATTATCTGAACGAGCGGGCAGGTGAGGACGCCGGCGAAGAAATATCCGATGACATATTCAAGGAATTCAAAAGCTCCGTATCCGGTGTTTTGCAGTATTATCTTGACGTGGATGAATCTACCATAGATACTCTTGACTGTATAAAGTCCGGCTATACGGATATATTATCCGCCCCCGGAAAGGGTAAGCAGCTTGCAAAGGATATAACTGCAGGCTTTGCGGCTTTTTTCTATATCGGCGCTCAGAATAAGAGAGCTCAGTATACATACGTTGCAACGAAGATAAAGAATATGTCCTCAAGGGCGTATTCCAATCCTGCAGTTGCAGATATCATCGACAGCTATAATTCCATGGCCAATGCAAACAACAATATGTTTGCCACCCTTTCGGGAAGCAACAGCTGGAATAAAGAGGAGAATAAGGCACTCCTTGATACCTTTGCAAAGTTTATCAGCGATGCAAACGACACTACGGGATACTCTGCAGGCTCTTCAACCGTAGTCCAGGTCCATTGCCCCACAGACGTTACGGTAACTGACGGCGAGGGCAACGTTATCGTAAGGATCAAAGATGACACAGTCGAGGTCTGCGCTGCGGGTCAGTTTGCCGCAGTACGTGACAGTCAGAAGCTTATCGTTCTCGCGGACAGCGAGGACTGTAGCGTTACTGTTACGGGTACTGACGCGGGTACTATGGACTATACCGTAAGCTCCTATAACGACGGCGGCCTTATAAGGCAGATTGGGTTTGAGGACGTTCCCGTGTCGAAGGACTCAGTCCACGAGGGAGCAGTTCCCGCAGATCTCTATGCCGAAACTGAAGAATTCAGTCTTACCTGCAGTACGGGTGAGGTGATCTCAGCTACCTTTGACTCTCTTCCCCATATGGAAACGGACACAGCAGACTCCGTTGTATACGATGAGTCAACAAACAAGTTCCCCGCAGAGGTCATAGACCTTCTGGGTGCGGCGCTTTATAATATGGAGCCCGTGGCAGATATTGAAGAATATGCAATATCGTCTGCGGATATCTCCCTGCTTTTTTCCGCAGTTTCGAAAAAATACCCCTGCGAATACAGCCTTATTGGAAAATTCAGCTATCGCGCAAGCATTCTGAAGTCCTCTATGGTAATAAAGAACTTTGAATTCTTCTACGGAGAGGGAGCAGATCTTTCAAAATATCAGAAAAAGGTGGAGACCTTAAAGAGTAAGATCGAAAGCATAGTTTCCCTGACCGATGGTATGAGCGACTTTGAAAAGGCGCTGTATCTCCACGACTACGTCGTTCTCAACTGTCAGTACGATAAGGAGCTTGCAGCTCTCCTGTCGGAGGGCAAGATCACGGGCGAGGTGTATACCGACAGATATACGGAATACGGCGTGCTTAATGCAGGCAAGGGAATCTGCGGCTCATATGCAAAAGCATACGAAGCTCTTATGAATGCGGCGGGCGTTGAATGTATCTACCTTTCAAGCTCTAAGATGAACCACGCATGGAATCTGGTAAAGCTTGACGGAGAATGGTATCACGTGGACGTTTGCTGGGATGACCCTACTCCCGATCGGGAGGGACTTTCCGGCAGAGATTATTTTCTTTTGAATGACGCCGAGATACGAAGGCTCGACCACACGGGCTGGACACCCTCAAGGTACGTTTCGACCTCCAAGGCCTTTTCCAATATGCCGAGAAAGAACGACGGCTTGCAGAAATACTACGATAACAAATGGTATTTCTATGAGAACGGAAGCGTATATTCCTGCAATATCTACGGCGGAGAGAGAGAAGAGCTTTTCTCAGCAAAGCTTTCAAGTCTTGACGTTGACGGCTCATATGTATACTACACAGCCGCCGACTGTATCTACAGATATTCTCTTGAAAGTGAAAAGACCGAGCTTGTCTATATCCTTGCCTACGACTCTGAGGAAATAATTCCCGAGGGGGCTGCCTTTAAAAATATTTTCGTTCGGGGAGACAGTCTCAGGGCATATCTTACCTATATTGACGGCGAGGGCAATAAAAAGACTCTCACCGTTACCGACACCGTAGACTTTGCAAGGTATACTGCTGTTTCCGGTATTACCCTTGATAAGACAGAGCTCAGTCTTGACGTTTTCGGCACCGCCACCCTTGCGGCAACCATTATTTCAAATACGGGCACTGAGGGACTGTCAGTTTTATGGAGCTCCTCTGATGAAAGCATCGTAACCGTTGACAGTCTTGGAAACGTAACTGCAAATAACATTGGAGAGGCTACCCTGACTGCCCGTTTTCTTGATTTTTACAGCGTGTGCACCGTTACCGTTTCAGGTGACGGAAAGAGCGGCACCTGCGGCAGCGGTGTTACCTGGTCCTTTGACGGAGAGAGCGGCACTCTGACAGTTTCGGGAAGCGGAAAAATGACCTCTCACCCCTGGGACAGCCTTAAGGATCAGATAAAGAGCGTCGTGATCGAAGATGGAGTTCTGTCTTTGGCGGGCGATGCTTTCAGCAACTGCAAGAATCTAAGGAGCGTTACCCTGGCAGAGGGTATTTCTGAGATCGGAACGAGGGCATTTTCAAATTGCCAAAAGCTTTCCTATATGGTAATTCCCGATTCTGTAACGACTCTTGGAAGCAGCTGCTTTGCAGGCTGCACTGTGCTTTCAGCAGTAACTCTTTCGAAAAACATACAGCAAATACAGGGAAGCACCTTTGAGCGATGCCTCTCTCTTCAGTATATAGAGATCCCCGACGGGGTAAAAGAAATTTATCAGTGGGCATTCTGGATGTCCGGCCTTCGCGAGGTGGTTTTGCCCGACAGCGTGGAGTATATAGGTGAACGTGCTTTTGCGGTTTGTTCTGATCTTGAAACGGTGACTCTCGGTAAGGGAGTAAAGACCGTTTTGCATAACGCAATATATGAAACTCCCGCTCTTGAAAAAATAACCGTAGCTGAGGATAACCCTTATCTTACAAGCGATGAAAAGGGAGCGCTTTACAGTAAAGATAAGTCTGCTCTCATTAAGTATCCCGATAACCCGGGGGAAAAGAACGTGATACTTCCCGATGGCATCGTGTCCGTTGAAAGAAACGCTTTTGCTTACGGCTCTGTCAAGTCTCTCTCACTTCCCGATAGTGTGAAGACTATCGGCATTGATGCTTTTGTAAACTGCAGAGAGCTTGAAAGCGTTGATTTCGGAGAGGGTCTTGAATCTGTCGGTGACGGAGCATTCTGCTTCTGTACTTCCCTTGAAAAAGCAGATCTTCCCGATACCCTGACTACTCTCGGCGCCATGGCATTCAGAGGATGCACGTCTCTCGTGTCCGTTGATCTTGGCAATTCTCTGAGTACGGCAGGGTCAGACACCTTCCTTGACTGTACTGCCATTGAAAGCGTCACCGTTCCCGCATCTCTGAAGGTGATCCCCCAGTCGTTTATGCAGGGCTGCACGTCTCTTTCCTCTCTGACACTTGAGGAGGGAATAACCTGTGTAGGCTTCCATTCCTTTAACGGATGCTCCTCTCTTGAGGCCGTGACGATCCCCGAAAGCGTGACCGAGATAGATAGCGGTGCATTTTCAGAATGCTCTTCACTTTCCGAGGTATATATCCCGAGGGCTGTGACAGAGCTTGAGGCTTCCTCCTTTGCAAATTGCTCCTCTCTTGAAAGCATCACGGTAAGCGAGGAGAACGCAAATTATACAAGCGAGGACGGAGTTCTTTTCAATAAGGGAAAGACTGAACTCATAACCTGCCCTGCAGGAAAAAAGATCTGCACGATACCAAAAACTGTAAACACTATTGATATTTATTACGCCTTCTACGAAACCATGGCTGTGGAGGCCATAGAGGTGGACAGCGGCAACGAGAGCTTTTCGTCCATTGACGGAGTTCTTTATTCTGCCGACGGAGCTACCCTTTTGTATTACCCCGGCGCGAGAAAGAATAAGGTATACAAGCTTCCCGAAAGCGTAAGAGAGATAGATTATTCTGCCTTCTCAGGCTGTGACTCTCTTGAGACCGTTGTGTTCACAGAGAGCCTTGATTCCTTGTCAGAAAGCTTCTACGGATGCCCGAATCTCAAAACCATCGTTTTTGAGGAAAAGGTAGATATGGAAGGCTGCTTTATGTGGCTTGAATATATTGAAAGAGTCATAATCAAAAACCGTGATTTTGCTCCCGAGATAAGCTACGCGCCCTATGCCTACGGTATGAGCGAGGAGCGCCTGCCCGTGTACGTTCACGAGGGCTCAGATGTATTTAATGCAAGTGAGTGGTCAGGCATCACGGCCGTGAATATGGACGCCGTGCCCCACGAGCACGTGTATTACCTCTACGACCATACTCCTGTGACCGACACGGAGGACGGAAAGCTTGTATATCAGTGCTACTGCGGTGATGAATATTCAGAAATCGAGCACCGCTTTGGAGAGACCGTAGCCGTTGCTCCCTCCTGCATTGCAGGCGAGGAGTACAGAGTGTGCGAAAACTGCGGCGAAAAGGAAGTTTTGAATACCTATCCCGAAAACGGTATTCACAGCTACGCTGTCATAGCGTTCAGCGAGGGCGACTGCACCACCCCGCCCGAAAAGACTTACGAGTGCGTGTACTGTAAGGACAGATATACTGTAGCGGCGGGACTTGCGGCTCATAAGTACGAAGAGACAGTGGTCGCGCCTACCTGCACCGAAAACGGATATACCGTCAGCGAATGCACCGAGTGCGGAGAATACAGTGTAGACAGCTTCATTGCCTGCCACGGTCACAGCCTCATCATTGAAGAGGGGGATGGGGGATATACCTATACCTGCAGCGAGTGTGATTATTATTACAGCGATGAAGGCCCCGAGGAGGATCTCTTTAACCTTGGCGGAGCTATCCTTGCGGCGGAGGACAGGGTAAATGCTACGTTAAGCCTTACTTCAAAGGATAACTCTTCCTTTGAAGAGCGTACAGTTGAGGCGGCAGGCGAGTATCTGTTTGATTCGCTCCCCGCAGGAACATATATTCTGCGCGCCGAAGCAGAAGGGTACTACGTATTTGAAGAAGAGGTGACGGTAAGCACCGATTCCGAGAGAGATATTATCCTTATCAAAGAAGGAACACCTATTCTCGGAGATATAAGCTTTGACGGCGAGATCAATGCAAAGGACTCAAATCTTTTGAAGCAGGTCCTTGCGGGAGTTATAACCGTAAGAGGCGAAACCGCAATGTTTTTCGTTACGGATATTAATTCCGACGGCGAGATCAACGCAAAGGACTCAAATCTCTTAAAGCAGGTCCTCGCGGGAGTTATAACCGTAAGAGGCGAAACCGCAATGTTTTTCGTTACGGATATTAATTCCGACGGCGAGATCAACGCAAAGGATTCAAACCTCCTGAAGCAGATCATCGCAGGAGTTGTGAAATAATAAGAAAAAATGAGCTGTCGCAGGCAACTGCGGCAGCTCATTTTGAATTTATCCGTATACTGTCAAATTACGGATTATGTGGGAGAATGAATTATACTTTATGGCTACAAAATGAGGAAAGGCACCAAACAAGTCCTTCCCCCATGATTCGGGGGAAGGTGTCACCGATGCAGTATCTAAAAACTCAAAAAAATAGTATTTCCAGAGTTAAAGCAAAAGATCTTGTTATCTTTATAGGCGGTGACGGATGAGGGTTGCTATCTGGACGAGAA
>JAFQDC010000018.1 GCA_017416205.1 Clostridia bacterium
CAGATAGCAACCCTCATCCGTCACCGCCTATAAAGATAACAAGATCTTTTGCTTTAACTCTGGAAATACTATTTTTTTGAGTTTTTAGATACTGCATCGGTGACACCTTCCCCCGAATCATGGGGGAAGGACTAACTTGGGTCCTCGCTCCTGCGAGGACAGAGCGGACACATAGACTTTAAGCTTAGTTTTACATTACGTCCGCGGGGGAAGGACTAACTTGAGCCCTCGCTCATTCTGTAACCGTAACGCATACTTCAAATCACCCGTCAAACCGTAATTTGACAGTTTACGGATAAATTCAAAATGAGCTGTTGCACTTGCAACAGCTCATTTCTTAGTTTATTCTTCCGTTTCTTCGATCTCCTCTTCCTCGACAACGTAGTCGTCGGGGTCGATATCCTCGGGGGCAGTGTCGTTCATATCGGCTGACTTATAATAGGGGCCGAACTCTGCGCTTCCCGTATGGACGTAGGTCTCGCTGAAATCTTCCTTGAAGATCACGATGTTGGAAAACGCACTTACGTTTTCGGGGTCAAACACTTTGCCGTCGGGCACTGCGCAGAGAAGATTCTCGCCGTTGAGCAGGACGTAGCATCTGCCCTCAAAGCCTCCCTTGAAGGCCTCTCTTGCATCATCGTCCACAAAGCTGTCCGTCTTCTCAAAGCTGAAGGCATGCCAGATATAGTTTCTGTACATTATCCTCGGCAGGCAGAAGGACTTTGCATCTGCAAAGGTCATATCGGGAGCAAAGGCTGAGAGCCATTTGATCATATACTGCTTTGCGGGAGCATCCTCCACCTTTTCAACCTCGCCGAATGCCTCTCTCAGCTTTTCAAAACAAGCCTCCAATTCCTGGGCTGTTGCTTTTTTTACAAACATATTACTTAATCCTTTCAATATCACATACCGGGGATCTCTTCCGGAGCCTCATCTTCTACCTCGGGGAGGGTGAACCAGTATTCCACCTCGTTTACAGCCTCACCCGTTGCGGTGCTTCTCTTTGTGTACACGTCAGCATCAAGATCCTCGCAGAAATACCAGAGCCCGCCGCTGTCGTTAACGATAGCCACCTGATCGCCGCTTTGAGTTTTAATAACGTACTTGAAGCCTGAGAGGTTTTCGTCAATATATCCGCCTACCTTCGTGAGTATCTCGCCTCTCTCGCCGGTCATCTTTTCGCACATATCTATGCAAACTCCGGCAATGCCCACATAATCGGAAAGCAGGATAGCTCCGTCCTTTTCAACGACGCTCTTATAAAAGCCGAGACAGCCAACGTCCACAAACCATTCGGATTCCTCCGTATGGGCGATAAATGCAATATCCGTACCGCCCTCGGAAACCACGTAGGCGCTGCACTCCACCTCGTTCACCTTTGCAGTTCCCTCAGCGTGACGCACGGTGCCGCCAACGGTTGACGCCGCAATATCGGAGGCGATCTTCTGTGGATCGTCAATAGTCACGGAAACCACGTCAAGGCCCAGAGTTTCGTTAAAGGCATAAACACGAGTGAGCTTTCCGAAAGCTCCAAGATCTTCAATTCCCGTTACGGTCTTTGCCTCAGGGTCATATGCAGGATCGTAGATCGAGGAATACAGGCGGCACTCGGAATATTTTCCCGCTCTGTCGCCCCAGAGCCACAGGCGATAGCGCGTGCCCTCCTCGCCCTCGTAATAATAGATCCTTATATCCTTATATCCGTCGCCGTTGAAGTCCTCTTTTTCAATTCTTTCAATGGCATCGGACACGGTAGTATCGTATTCGATAGTCTGGAGAACGCTTCCGTCACCGCCCGCATCCCAGAGGGTGATCCTTCCCATATCAAGGGCATAAAAAAGACGGATCTTTTCATTTACAAAGAATGAGCCCTCGGACTCAATTGTATTTCTCCAGTCTGTTTCCTTTTTTGTTTCCTCTTCATTTTTCTTATCGCCGCCGCAGGAGAACAGCATAAGGGCAGACAAAACAAGCACAAGAAGAAAGCTTATACGTTTCATATGTAGGTTCCTTTCTTATACTCAAAAAGCGAAGCCTGCAGCTTCGCTTTTTGAATAGGGCTAAATCAATTTTCCTCTTCGTCGATGCTGCAGGTGGGAACGTAGTCCTCATCGCAGTCGCAAAGGGGATCAAAATCCTCGCCAAAGCATGCATCGGAGCAAGCATCGCAATCACCGCAGTCGATAGAAACCTTGAAATACTTCTTGAAGAGCTTGTAAAGAACTGCAACGATAGCAACAACAGCAAGAGCAACCGTTACGGAAATAACGATTATCTTAACGACACTTGTGCGCTTCTCTTCTTTCATAATAACCTCCATTCCGCCGCAATGCGCGGAAAAATAATGTACAAATCAAAAGTATCCGAAAAATAGAGATACCTTGCCCTTTCAGTATACCACAAAAATAAAAAATTGCAAGAGGCATATCGTTATTTTGTTCAAAAAACAACGCCTGAAATATAATTTTATTGTATCTCTTTTAATATTATATCCCTCCGTCGCCTTTAAAGTATGTATTTTTTGAAAACTCTCTTGTGCTTTTTTGAAATATAGGATAAAATGTTTATATCAAACTTTGAATGGAGACAGCTATGTCAAAAATTGCCTGGAAGGGCGGAGCGCTTCTTGCTCCCGTTCCTCCCGTTCTTGTTACCGTTGGCGACGGTGAGCGCGAAAACGTTTTCACGGTTGCCTGGACGGGACTTATAAACACCATCCCCCCAAAGACCTATATTTCCGTCCGCCCTCAGAGATATTCCTACGATATTATTAAAAAGAGCGGCGAGTTCGTTTTGAATCTTACCCCCTCGTCCCTCGTTTCAGCCTGCGACTGGTGCGGCATACACACGGGCCGAAAGGTGGATAAATTCAAGAAATGGAATCTTACCCGCGTTCCTGCCTCAGAGGTGGGAGTGCCCCTTATTGAGGAATGCCCTCTTTCTCTTGAATGCCGCGTTTTCGACTGCATCGAGCTTGGCACGCATCATATGTTCCTTGCGGATATCGTTGCAGTTGACGTTAACGAGGAGCTTCTTGATAAAGAAGGAAGGCTTCACCTTGAGCGGGCGGGCCTTTGCGCCTTTGCCCACGGAAAATATTTTGAGCTTGGGAAAAGCCTTGGCAAATTCGGCTTCTCCGTTAAAAAGAAAAAGAAGAAAACAAAGAAGCCTCAGAAATAATTTTCATAGGTATTATGTCGTTTTCTGAAGATCTCGTGAAAATTCAAAAGACTGTTTTCGTCAAATTTTGGTTTGGCGGGGAGATGATGAAACACGTTGATAGCTTCCCCCGCGGACGTAATGTAAAACTAAGCTTAAAGTCTATGTGTCCGCTCTGTCCTCGCAGGAGCGAGGACCCAAGTCAGTCCTTCCCCCGCAGACGTAATGTAAAACTAAGCATAAAGTTTATGTGCCCGCTC
>JAFQDC010000019.1 GCA_017416205.1 Clostridia bacterium
ATAAAGAATAAAGAAAAAAGAAAAAAGAAAGAAAAAGGTGATAGATTGAAAACTTATAACGTAACGGGAATGAGCTGTGCGGCCTGCTCTGCCCGTGTTGAAAAGGCCGTATCGCAGCTTGAGGGAGTGACCTCCTGCTCCGTAAGCCTTCTCACAAACTCTATGGGAGTTGAGGGAAGTGCTTCCCCCGATAAGATAATCGCCGCAGTTGAGGCGGCGGGATACGGCGCCTCCTTGAAGGGCGCTGAGAAAAAAGAAAATAAAGACGATCCCCTTGAGGACAGGGAAACGCCAAAGCTTCTGAAAAGGCTTTTGTGGTCTGTGGGATTTCTGTTAGTCCTTATGTATTTCTCAATGGGATACACTATGTGGAATTTCCCCCTGCCCGAAGTATTTGAAAATAGTCCCTCCGCCGTCGGACTTGTACAGCTTCTGCTTTCGGCGGCGGTGATGGTTATAAATCAGAAATTTTTTATAGGCGGAACCAAAGGCCTTCTTAATCGCTCCCCTAATATGGATACCCTTGTGGCCCTCGGCAGTGCTGCATCCTTTGTATACAGCACCTACCTTCTTTTCGTGATCATATTTGCAGAGGGCTCGGGAGATATACACGCAGCGCGCCATCAGCTGCACGGCCTCTATTTTGAGTCTGCGGCAATGATCCTTGCTCTTATCACCGTAGGCAAGATGCTTGAAGCCCGATCCAAGGGAAAGACTGCAGATGCTCTCCGCGCTCTTATGGCACTGAGGCCAAAGACTGCAACAGTCCTTCGGGGCGGTGTTGAGACTGAGGTCTCGGTGGATGAGGTCTCAGTGGGAGACATATTCATTGTGCGTGCCGGAGAGGCCGTTCCCGTTGACGGTGTGATCGTAGAGGGAGAGGCCGCAATGGACGAGTCCTGCCTCACGGGCGAGAGCATTCCTGTAGATAAAGCCGAAGGGGAAAAGGTCAGCGCCGCAACTGTGAGCCGCTCGGGATATATTAAGTGCAGAGCTGAGCGCATCGGTGAGGATACCACACTTTCCCAGATAATAAAAATGGTAAGCGATGCTCAGGCAACGAAGGCGCCGATAGCAAAGGCGGCAGATAAGGTTTCGGGAATATTCGTTCCCGCCGTAATGGCAATATCCGCCCTCACCTTTGTTATCTGGTTAATAGTGTCCGGAGACTTTGGTATATCCCTTATCAGAGCAATATCCGTTCTCGTAATAAGCTGTCCCTGCGCTCTCGGCCTTGCCACTCCCGTTGCGGTAATGGTTGGAAGCGGAAAGGGAGCTCGCGGCGGTATTCTTTTCAAAACTGCCGCTTCCCTTGAAAACACGGGAAAGACGGATATCGTAGTTCTCGATAAAACGGGAACGGTTACCCGCGGCGCGCCCTACGTTACCGATATTATCCCCGCTGAGGGAGTTTCGGAGAGTGAGCTTATCTCCGTTGCCGCAAGCATTGAGAGAATGAGTGAGCATCCTCTCGGCCGCGCCGTTGCAAGTCGTGGCGAGGAGGTGGGAGCAAAGCTTCTCTCCTGCAGGGAATACAAAACACTTCCGGGAAACGGAGTTTTCGCATATATTGAAGGTGAGAGCTGCTTTGGGGGAAGCGTTTCCTTTATTTCGTCAAAATTCCCGCTTTCCGCAGATCTTTCAAAAAGGGCCGAAGCGCTTTCAGACTGCGGAAAAACACCTCTTGTATTTACCCTTTCAGATAAGGTTATCGGCATCATTGCAGTTGCCGACGTTATAAAGCCCGATTCCGGAGAAGCCGTAAAGCAGCTCAGAAATATGGGCGTGCGAGTGGTGATGCTCACGGGAGATAACGAAAGAGTTGCCCGTGCCATTGCAAATGAGGCAGGCATTGACGAAGTCATTGCAGGAGTTTTGCCCGACGGTAAGGAAAAGGTGGTAAGAGATCTTAAAGCTGAGGGAAAAGTGGCAATGGTCGGAGACGGCATTAACGATGCTCCCGCCCTTGCGGCCGCCGATACGGGTATTGCTATTGGCGCGGGGACTGACGTTGCCATAGATGCGGCGGAGGTGGTCCTTGTAAATTCCTCCCTCCTTGATCTTGCGGCGGCAATAAGACTCAGCCGAAGAACTCTCAGAAATATTCGCGAAAACCTTTTCTGGGCGTTTATATATAACGTCATAGGTATCCCCCTTGCGGCAGGGGCGCTCAGCGCACTTGGCGTGGAGATGACTCCTATGCTGGGAGCCCTGGCAATGAGCCTATCAAGCTTCTGCGTTGTAAGCAATGCTCTCAGACTCAACCTTATTGATATAAGAAGCACAAAAAGAGATAGAAATATCAAAAATAAGAATAAAAAAACAAAGGAGACAAAAACTATGGAAAAAACAATGAAGATCGAAGGAATGATGTGCCCCCATTGCGAGGCAAGAGTAAAGAAGTGCCTTGAGGAGTTTCCAGAGGTAAAGGAGGCTATCGTTTCTCACGAAAAGGACGAGGCTGTGGTAATTCTCGCCGCAGAAATTTCCGATGAAAAGCTAAAGGCAACCGTAGAAGCGCAGGGATATAAGGTGCTCTGATAGCTGAAACGGGCAAAAAATGGGCGGGATTTGTGATAATATGCCCGAAAAAGCCTGAAAAGATGAAAATATTTTTGTTTATCGGGGTAAATTTTGAGAAAATAAGAAAAATCTCTTGATTTTGAGTTTTTTCTCTGTTATAATGTAGCAAATATAAGCCGTAGATATTCTGCGGTATCTAATTATTTGACTCGGGAGATTGTAAAATGGTTTCACGCGAAGTAACTATAAAAAATAATGTTGGTCTCCATGCAAGACCTGCAACATTTTTCATTCAGAAGGCAAATTCTTTCAAGAGCTCTATCTGGGTTGAAAGAGAAGATCGCAGAATCAATGCGAAGAGCCTTCTCGGTGTTCTTTCCCTTGGCATCGTTAAGGGCATGAACATCACAATTATTGCTGACGGTCAGGATGAGAATGAGGCTGTTGAGGGTCTCGCTGCATTGATCGACACAGGCTTCAGCGAATAATCATAATATTTGATCGAAGCGGCCGCCCTTACAGGGCGGCTTTTTGCTTAATTTCATTAAGCAAAGAAGAGAGAAAAGAGAAAAGAAAATGTAGCTTTTTGCAAAAAGCATATAAGGAGAACCTATGGCAAAAGAGAGCACAATTGAATATCTGAGAAAAAAAGCGGCTCTTTTGCCAAAGACCCCCGGTGTCTATATTATGGAAAACCGGGAGGGCAAGGTGATCTACGTCGGCAAGTCAAGAGCACTTAAAAACCGCGTGACCTCTTATTTCCACGGCGCCCATAATATCAAAACGGATAAAATGGTGTCCCAGGTGGCGGATTTTCGTTATATCACCTGCGACACGGAGATGGAAGCACTGGTCCTTGAAAACAACCTTATCAAGCAGTATACTCCGAAATACAATATCCTTCTGAAGGATGCAAAATCCTATCCATATATCAAGGTCACCACCCACGAGGATTACCCGAGGGTGGTAATGACGCGAAAGAGAAGCGAAAAGGGAACCTTTTTCGGGCCGTACTCCGGAGCGGGCACGGTGTCAACGGTGATTGGCACGATCGAAAGAACGCTGGGTCTCCCATCCTGCAAAAAGAAGTTTCCCGAGGATATCGGAAAGGGCAGACCCTGCGTCTATCGGCAGATAGGCCGCTGCTGCGGTCTTTGCGCGGGAGACGTGAGCCGGGATGAATACGGGGAGCTTATAAAATGCGCGATCCAGCTCCTTCGCGGAAATACCGAAGAGGTAGAAGCGTCACTTTTTAAAAGAATGATGGAGGCCGCCGAGGACGAGAGATTTGAGGAGGCGGCACGCTGCCGCGACAGCATCGAGGCCTTGAAAAAGCTTGGAGAGCGGCAGAAAACTCAGCTTTCCCCTGATACGGAGTGCGATATCGTTGCCCTTGCATCCCACGAGGGATGCGACTGCGCCGCGGTGCTCTATATCAGAGGCGGCATGATATGTGACAGCGAGTATTTTATGTTCGGAGCTGACGAGATAACGGGAGCGGATACTGTTGACGGAGAAAGCCCCTTCTCCTCGTTCCTCGTAAACCTGTACGTTGCAAGAGAGTATATCCCAAAAGAGATACTCCTTTCCTTTGAAATGTCAGAGGAGGATAAGGAGGCGGTCTCTCAGTATCTTTCGGGCAAGGCAGGGCATAAGGTAACAGTCAGAACCCCCGTTAAGGGAGAGGGCAGAAAGCTTTGCCTGATGGCCGAGAGAGATGCCGTGCGCCATAGTGAGACCCGCAGAAAAAGAGAGGATACGGATGAAAAGCTCCTTGTGTCCCTGGCACAGGTCCTTGGACTTGAGGTTCTTCCCGAGAGGATCGAGGCTTATGATATTTCAAATCTCGGCAGTGAGCATATCACGGCGGGAATGATAGTCTGCGAGAGGGCAAAGCTTAAAAAGAGCGATTACAGATATTTCAGAATAAAGGGTAAGGAAAGCCCCGACGATTACGGATCTATGAGAGAGACTATAACACGAAGACTTTCACATCTCAATGATGAAGGGGACTCTTCATTTTCAAAAATGCCCGATCTTATCCTCCTTGACGGAGGCGCTACCCACGTTGCGGTGGTGAGGGAGATAATGAGAGAGGCGGGATATGATATCCCCGTTTTCGGTATGGTAAAGGACGAGCACCACAAAACGAGAACTCTTGTAACTGATACGAGCGAGCTTAGTATAGCAAGAGAGCCTGAGCTTTTCAGATTTATTTATAAGCTTCAGGAGGAGGTCCACCGCTTCACCGTGTCGAGAATGACGGAGGCGAAGCGAAAGACGCTGAAGACCTCGTCTCTTGAGAAGATTAAAGGAATAGGCCCCGCAAAGGCGAAAAAGCTGCTGTCAGCCTTCAAGACTATTGGAGCGCTCAAGGAAGCGACAGCCGAGGAGATAAGGGAAACGGCAAAGGTCTCCGAGGCCGATGCTGTGGCTGTATTTGAGCATTTTCATAAAGAATAAAGAATAAAGAGGAAATTATGAGGATCATAACGGGAATAGCAAGAGGCGCAGTCCTCACCACCCTTGAGGGAGAAAACACAAGACCTACGGGAGAGAGAGCAAAGGAAGCTCTCTTCTCAATGATACAGTTTGATATAGAGGGCAGAAGGGCTCTTGATCTTTTTGCCGGAAGCGGCCAGCTCGGCCTTGAGGCAGTAAGCCGCGGTGCCGTGTCCTGTGTGTTTATTGACGAAGCGAGAGAGGCTGTCGAAGTAATTTTGGCAAACGCCAAGAAAGCACGTCTTTTTGACAAATGCAGAATATCCACAGGCAGCTATGCTACGTACCTTAAAAATGCCGCAGGAAGGGAAGAATTCGACCTTATCTTCCTCGATCCTCCCTATGCCTCCGACTATATCGCAGAGGCGTTAAGGCTCATTTCTGAGGGCGGTCTTCTCAGAGCAGGGGGACGTATCGTTTGCGAGAGCGATAACGGTACTGCTCCTGTGAAGAAAAAGGACCAAAAGAGTGAGGAGTATAACAACGGAAAGGTCATGGAGCAGGTCTTCGGAGGCGATGAAGAGCTTGCATCTAAATATAATGTAGTAAAGACTGCCCTTTACGGAAGAAGCCGTATAACTCTCCTTGAGGGAAAGTCTGAGGAGGAGTGATGATGAAAAAGGCAATAGTTCCGGGAAGCTTCGATCCGGTAACCGCAGGTCACGTTGACGTTATCAGAAGAGCTGCAAGGATATTTGACGAGGTTCACGCCGTAGTAATGGTAAACGCCGAAAAGCAAAACAGCGGAATGTTCACCCCCTCAGAGCGACTTTCCATTCTCAAAAGCGCAGTTCGGGATATCAAAGGGGTGAAATGTGCCCTTTGCACGGGCCTTGCCTCCGATTATACGAAGGAGCAGGGAATAGAGTATATAGTGAAGGGAGTCAGAAATTCCACGGATTTTGATTATGAATATTCCCTTGCTGAAATAATGAAGCATTTTCACGAGGGGATAGAGACTGTGCTCATTCCCGCAGACCCCGCTCTTTCCTATATCAGCTCCACCTATGCAAGAGAAAGAATAAGATATTCCTGCTCTCTTTCCGATATTGCAGACCCCGAAACGCAAGATCTTATAAAAAAGCATTACGAATCTAAAAAAATGTAACTAAAAAAAGTGTTCATAATTTGTAAAAAAGGCCGAAGTGTGTTATGTAATACCTCGGCCTCTTATAATTCTGTTGACAAAAATTAGATTTAGAGTTAGAATAAGCTGTAAATGAGTGTCCGTATGCATAAAAGGACACAAAAATTTAATGGAGGATCAGATAATGAAAAAGACCATTTCACTTGTAATGGTAATTGCAATGCTCCTTTCCTGTGTAGCATTTGCAGTTCCCGCAAGCGCAAAGGCAAAGGCAGATAACATCGACTACGTTGATGCTCTGTACTTTGAAAAGGCTCCTACAGTAGACGGATATATTTCTGAGGCTGAATGGGGCGAATCTACTGTTTTCGTAGAGGCACTTGACTGTGCAACTATCGATGACACCGTGCCCTACACACGTTTCTTCTACAACCGTGTTTCCGCAACGAATATGGATGATTACGGTAGCTTTTCCTACTACATCTGGCTTCGCTGGAGCGAGAACTATTTCTACATCGGTGTAAAGGTAAACGACGCTAACGTACATTCTCTTAAGAACGGTACGAACAACACATGGAACGGCGACGCTATCCAGACCCGTATCGACAAGGCAGGCGCAAACGCATCTGTTAACGGCGGTAACTTCACAGTAACTGCAGACAGAACAAAGCCCTGGAGCACAAACCTTGTTCCTGACTTTAACTTCGGTTATTCTCAGATCGCAGGCGGCTTCTCTGAGGCGTGGGAGAACAATACCAATAAGGGTATGACATCCTTCTCCAACAACCCTCTCGGAACAGCTCCCTGTGTAGTAGCTCCCGCAGGAAGCAGCTACTCCACAGATACACAGAACGGTATCACAACATACGAGGTTGCTATTCCTTGGGCATACATCCTCAACGGTGAGTTCGAAACACTTACATATACTGAGTATAAGACAGGCCGTAACGGTAACCTTCAGGGCGGTATCGGCCG
>JAFQDC010000020.1 GCA_017416205.1 Clostridia bacterium
ATTTGATCGATGGCGACCCACGAGACAAAGCGCGCGACCAATAAATTTTCCGCTTCGGCTACGCCTTCGCTTCAAATTTATTGGTCCAAAAGTTGTAAACCATGTGTCTTCACAATTTGTAAACCATGTTACTCTTGACACAAGCGGCTCCCCTACGCTTAAATTGTATTCTCCTCCTGCTGAATTTTTGGCTTTTTTCGATAAATAAAAATTTGAACAGTAAAAAGTGAGCTGTTACACTTAGTGCAACAGCTCACTTTTGGATATTATTTTAAATCAGTTAATCTTGGTTTGATATTATTTGCCTCATTTTTTGCCATTTCAGCCTCCTCGTCATAACCGTCACCGAGAAGCTTTTCTGAAAGCTCCGTATACGTTTCATATGCTTTTTCGTATTCGCCAATATCATTGTACAAGGATGCCTTTGCATAGTATTCGTCATAAAAACACGTGCCCAGCTCTCCTGCTTTGTCATAGCAGCCGAGCGCCACATCATATTCTCCCCTATGCTCATATATCTCGCCACCGTAAAAGCAAAGCCTCCAGCTTTCCGGAAAACGCAAAATGGCTTCTTTGTAAACATCAAAAGCTTTTTCATAATCACGTGCAATAAGATATGCTTCAACGAGAAACTCCCATTCATTTGCATCATCGGGATTTTGCTTGCATCTGTTTATCTGTTCTTCGATCACCGTGTCGATTTTTCCAAGCTCATTCATAAGGTCCGCTCTCAAGGCACGTGCCCGACTGTAGATATGAAAATCACTTTCAGGTCCGTCAGCAATCGCCTTATCATACCATTCCAAGGCTACCGCCGTGCAGTGGCGCGACATAAAATGATGAATGGTAGCGTAGTTCCATTTATCAGCTATTGAGAGCTCTCCGCTTTTCATAAGCTTTTTGTATTCAAGAGCACATCTTAGAAAATCCTCGGGATCACGAGTCTTTTCGTATACGGATGAAAGTCTCTGTGCGTAGTTATCATAAGCTACGGAATGCTTTTTGTAAAGATCATCCACCGTAATGCAGTAAAGTTTTGCAATAAGAGGAAGTGTCATAACGTCGGGAAGAGTTGTGGCACATTCCCATCTTGAAACGGTCTGGGCATTTACAGAAAGCTTTTCAGCTACCTCTTCCTGAGTCATATTTTTTGCAAGTCGGAATTTCTTTAAATTCTCGGAAAATACAGTTGTATTCATAAAATCACTCCAATTTAGTATTTCTGTAAGCTTACGGTTATATTATAATCCCACCCGCTCGCCTGTTCAATGTCTTGTTTTGTGACTATACTCTCTGTTTATGTCTAATATAAATAAATTGCACAGAAAAATATCCCCCTGCTGAGGGTTAAAGCTCGGCAGGGGGATTATTGTCACTTATTGAATAAAATCTCTATATTTCCGTCTACGAATCCAACGCCAACACCGTCTTTGGATTTTAACAGCTCAGCATATTTTCCGCGCTTTAAATATCGGCGCAATTCCTTAACCATATATTTCAGTGCCTTGTCCCATTTGCATTTCTTTTTCCAACTGTACAAACAGTTTCTCGAACCGAAATCGGTGACCTCACTGCATGCCCAATCCTCATCTTCCATATCAAAAGTATCTGTTCCTACCAATTCCATCGCCCAACTACCGTCTGCTTCTTCATAAAGATTAAAGCAAAAAGCAATAACACTATCCGGAACTCCTCTGCTGAGAACTTGATCTATCCAATTTGCAACACTGTATCTCATTGTTTTTTCCTCTTTATCAAAACTTAGGATAATTAGACGGTATGCCCTTACAATACAGATGTGAATCGTTTGAAAGGGTCAGTATCTTGGGGATACACATACCCTTTTTATCTGCCGCAAATTCGATGACCGTCACTCCCGTGTGGCACATATCAAAATGGGTCGAGAATGCGGGATATGGAATATCGAGAAGGCAGGAAAGGAATGCAAGGCCAAAGCCCTGATGTGCAAAGAGGGCTACTCTGTCGTCATTTGGCGCTACCGCCCTATATTTTCCCGTATACCTATCGTGAGCATATCCCAAGGACTCCATAAATGCGTCCGCCTCGCGGTAAACTCTTTCAATGGCCTCCTCATAACCGCGGCCTGCAAAGAAGGGGTGATCAAACCACCTGTCCCCAAGGTCACGAATCTCCCTTGTGCAAAACAGCGCCATTGATCTTTTTTCCTGAAAGAGCCATTCCTCGCCCGTGCCGTCCTCCTTGTCCATAACAAGGGAGATCCAGGCGTAATGCTCGTTTGCAAAATCGAGAAGCACAGGCTCAATACCTGTTTTTTGGCAGGTGGGTTCTGCGGTCTGTCTTGCTCTTTTGGACGTGGAGACGAATATCTTATCAAATCCCGAATTGCAAAGCATTTCGGAAAGAGCCTCCGCCTGCACCTTTCCGTGCTCGGTCAGGCTGTCGGGGCTGTATATGGGGTCTCCGTGACGAATGTAATAAAAAAGCATAGTTTACCTCTTGATCATTTGGTTTTTTCGGGTATAAAAAGAATGAATATAAGAGAGCTTATGAGAAGCATTGCGGGATAGGTAAGATATCTGATTATGTCAAATGCGGAAATATCCCCGCCGAGAGTATGCACAACTGAAAGGGCAACAAGTATCTGCGCTCCGTAGGGAAGTATGCCCTGGAATATGCAGGAGAAGGTATCAAGCAGGGACGCGGTCTTTCTCGGGCTTATACCAAAGTCCCGCGCCATCTCTCGGGCGATGGGGTTTGCCATAACTATTGCAACCGTGTTGTTTGCCGTTGCAATATCCATAAGTCCAACAAGAAGGCCCACTCCTATCTGGCCGCCTCTTTTTCCGCGGAATATCCTGCGGATACCTGCAAGTAGAGCGTCAAAGCCGCCGTTATACCGAACGAGAGCGCAAAGTGCAGAAACGAGGATCGCCACCATAGAGGTCTCAAACATTCCCGCAGCACCGCTGCCCATATTGGAAAGAAGATTCGGCAGATCAACGATTCCCATTGCCACCATAATGATGCTTCCCGAAGCTATACCGATAAGAAGCGTGACAAAAACGTTGATGCCGATTATTCCCGAAATAAGAACAAGCACATAGGGAATGATCTGGAGCATATTATACTCGCGGTCGATGCTTTCGGGAACGTCAGCATTCATGGAAAGAAGCAGGATAACAGCTATTGTGACGATCGCCGCAGGAATAACTATAGCGAAATTCGTGCGGAATTTATCCTTCATCTTACATCCCTGACCGTTGCAGGCGGCAATGGTGGTATCGGAGATAAATGAAAGGTTATCACCAAACATAGCGCCGCCAACCACCGTACCGATACAAAGGGGAAGTGAAAATCCGCTCTCGGCGCTGATAGCATAGGCGATGGGAGCAATAAGTGTTATTGTTCCGACTGAGGTGCCCATTGCTGTGGAAACGAAGCAGGAAACGACAAATAAGACTACCACCGCAAGGCGGGGCGGCGCTACGGAAAGCATAAAATATGCAACACTTTCCGCCGCATCTCTGCCGACGACGCCAACGAATATTCCCGCAAGGAGGAATATCAAAAGCATTGTTATGATATCTCGGCTTCCCACTCCTTCAGCCATTATCTCAAGCTTTCGGTCAAGAGATATGCCCCTCGTTTGCAAAACTGCAACGAAAATTGCAAGGAGAAAAGCAACAACAACGGGGACGGAGTAGAATCCCATAGGGATCTTCATTACGTATTCAAAGATTATACCCAGCGACAGATAAAAAGCGATAAATACGCCGATGGGGATAAGTGCAAGAGCATTTGATCTTTTCATAAAGGTTCTCTTTCGTATGTTTTCTATATTGTATCACATTTTGTCTTCCGTATCAAGATATGAATAATAGCGCTGTCCCACTTTGTCAATTTTTGGTTTGAGGGGGAGAAGAGAAAAAGTGATGAGCACTTCGTGCGCGATGAGACCTTCGGTCACGATGGTTTCCCTACGGGAAAACGATGATATGATTGCCTATATAACTTGCCGCAGGCAATCATCGTTTGCGTAGCAATCATCGTTTGGCTAAG
>JAFQDC010000021.1 GCA_017416205.1 Clostridia bacterium
CCACCGGCGGTTGGGTCGCCACCAAGTATCTGAATAAGATCACCGACGATACCTCCGATGACAACACCGGCGATACCGGCACAGGTGATACCACTACCGAGCCCGTCCTCTTCACAGGAAAGGGCGATGACGACACATATCAGGTTCAGGTAGTTTCTTGGTACGATAACGAGAACTCCTACACAAGCCAGATGGTTCGTACAATCAAGTACTTCGCAGAGCTCAACTAATTTGAAATAAAAACTACCCGTTGCAATTCGCAACGGGTAGTTTTTTCTTCTAACCAAAAGAGCTGTTGCAGTGCAACAGCTCTGAATTTATTTTTCAAATGAACCGAGGAGCTTATAGAGTAGCTTGTAGAGGTTGTATATCTCATCATAATCAAGCTCGATACACTCAGAGACTCTCTCCGGAATGGAGGAGGCAGTCTCCTTCATTGCGTAGCCCGCGTCTGTGACCTCGACCATAAGTATTCTTTCATCATCTATAAATCGGTTTCTGGTTACAAGCCCTTTTGACTCAAGGCTCTTAAGCACGGGAGTGAGTGTTCCCGAGTCAAGAAAGAGCTTTTTGCCAAGATCCTTTGCGGAGATCTTCTTTTCCTGCCAAAGCACAACCATGGTTATATACTGAGTATAAGTAAGATCAAGCTCTTCAAGATAGGGGCGGTATGCCTTGATAACCTCCCTTGATGCTGCGTACAAGGGGAAGCAAAGCTGATTTTCAAGATTTATATTGCCGTAAAGTTCTTTTGACATATAACACCTCAAAAAATGTAGATTGCTTATATTATACGCGAATCACTTGCCAATTGCAAGATAATTTGTACAAATCTTTAACAACACTGAAATATTCTACCTACTGTACATTTTGTATACATCGATGTCGCTAATTGTGTGCATTTTTACAAGTGATTTGATTAAAAATAACAATCCGAGCATCAGAAAATAGTGGATTGTAACTACAAACTGAATATTTATAGTCGTTTTCAAAAGAGTATTCCTTGAAAAACGGAGTTTTTTTTGTAAGATACTGATATACGTTAATACCATCCATGGAGACGTTAAAATAAAAGCTGTCAAGTGGTATTGTCATTCCCTTACCCGTCATTTTGAGAAAGCTTTCCTTGAGAGTCCAGATCCTTGAAAACATATCAGTCTCGTTCTCCGCGCCTTTAATAAGGGCGATCTCCTCCGGAGCGAAAAAGCGATCTGCCACCGCAAGGCTTTTTTTCTGTACTCTTTCCACATCGCATCCTATCTCACAATCAGACAGCGCGCACATCACTCGCTCAAAGGAGTGTGAGAGGCTGAAATAAACGCCTGTGTTGCCTGCAAGATAAGGCTTTCCGTTTTCGCCGTATTCCAGTGAAAAGCTATCAATTCCAATATCCGAAAGAGCCTTTTTCAAAAGCACGTATGCCCCGAGAGAAAGCCGCTTTTCTCTCTCGTTTCTCAAACGGTCGATCTTTGCCCGTCTTTCCGAGGACACACTCTGATACAGCTTTTCAAAAAGCTCTGCATCCTCAAGAGGTGCCGTATCGGCTATATATACTAAGTTCTTATTAAGCACCTTTCCCCTCCTTATCCTGTGTTTCTCTAAAAACTGACAAAAGACTCTTGCATAGCAAGAGTCTTTTGATCTTTTCAATTAGAGGTTGTGCTCAGCCTTCCAAGCGTCTACCTTGTCCTTAGCAAGTCTCTTGATGGACTCTTCGGGATGGATGGACTCTTCGCCGCCGTTAGCGTAAATGAAGTACTTGCCATCAGCTGTAACGTAGAGAGTTTCCTCGTAGCCTGCAGGATCGCCAAGCTCACCGTTTGTGTACTTTGCTACGATCTCAGCATTTTCGGTATCATATTCTACCTTGCAAATGATCTTTTTCATTGTTAATCTTCCTTCCGAATAATTGTGTTATGTGATAGACCTTTGACATTATATACGATACCTTTCCAAATTGCAAGTATTTTTGTTAATTGTCAGAAAATTTCTGCAAAAAAGCCTTAGATTATGATATAATCTGTATTGTAAACCCACGTTGCAAATGAAAGGATGGCTGAAATGAGCGAAAAGCTTGCGGTTTTATATACTCCTTTTGAAAAAGAAGGCCCCGACTGGTCCGCATATCCCCGCCCGCAGATGAAAAGGGAGTCGTTTATATCCCTTTCCGGAAAGTGGAGGCTTTCTTCACTGTACAGAGATAAAAGGGAATACCTTGGAGAGATAGAGGTACCCTTTCCTCCGGAAAGCCGCCTTTCGGGAGTTGAGAGAACAAAGCAGGCAGGAGAGATGTATATCTATGAAAAGACATTTTCTCTCCCTGTCCTCGCAGAGCGTGAAAAGCTGGTTTTGCATTTCGGAGCCGTTGACTGCCATTGCAAAGTTTTCGTAAACGGCAAGAAAGCGGGAGAGCACACCGGCGGCTATCTTCCGTTTACCTTTGATATAACAGAGCTTGCCTGTACCGGTGAAAACGTAGTTTCAGTAACCGTTACCGATGAGCTTGACACAGAGCTTGCCTACGGAAAGCAGAGAAAAAAGCGGGGCGGTATGTGGTACACCCCCGTGTCGGGAATATGGCAGACCGTGTGGCTTGAGGCAGTACCCTTTGACTATATCAGATCTCTTCGCATCACCCCTACTCTTTCCTCAGTCACCATTGAGACCGAGGGAGGAGCTGAAGAAAAGTGTCTCACCGTGAAAACAGAGAAGGGAGAGATCACCTATACCTACAGAGGGAACAGCTTTACCTTGGATATGGAATGTCCCCGTCTGTGGTCCCCCGAGGATCCTTATCTTTATTATTTCACCCTGACATCGGGAGATGACAGGATAGAATCCTATTTTGCTCTTCGTACCGTAAAGGCTGAAAATGGATATATCCTGCTGAACGACCGCCCCTACTTCTTCCACGGACTTCTTGATCAGGGCTACTATCCCGACGGAATATATACTCCCGCCACCCCTGAGGGCTACGAATGGGATATTCTCACAATGAAATCGCTCGGCTTTAATATGCTTCGGAAGCATATCAAGGTAGAGCCTGAGCTTTTCTATCACTACTGTGACAAGCACGGTATGATAGTTTTTCAGGATATGGTCAATTCGGGAAAATACAGCTTCCTTATCGACACAGCCCTGCCCACTGCGGGAATAAAGCGGGGAATTACCCACAAGGCTACAAAGGTGCGACGTGAGCATTTTGAAAAGAGTGCGAGAGAGACCGTTGCCCTTCTTTACAATCACCCCTCCGTTTGCTACTATACCATATTCAACGAGGGATGGGGTCAGTACGATGCGGACCGCATATACGGCGAAATGAAAAGGGAGGATCCCTCCCGTGTGTGGGATGCCACAAGCGGATGGTTTTTTGAAAAGGACAGCGACGTTAAAAGCGAGCACGTATATTTTAAAAAGCTTAATATGAAAAGAGATGCCCGTCCTCTTGTTCTTTCCGAGTTCGGAGGGTATTCTCTGAGGATCCCCGACCACGTTTTCAATCTTTCGGGCAATTACGGATATAAGAGCTTTTCCTCAAAGGAGGAGCTTTCAAAGGGCCTGCGGGAGCTTTATCTTGGGCAGGTCGTCCCCGAGATCGAGAAGAAGGGACTTTGCGCTGCAGTTCTCACTCAGGTATCCGACGTTGAGGATGAAACAAACGGAATGGTGACCTATGACAGACAGGTAGTCAAGGTAGACCGTGATTCAATGAAAGAAATATCGGAGGAACTCAGAAAAGCCTTTGAAAAGCAGCTTTAAGCTGATAAAAGAATGAAAGTAAAAATCCATGCAAGGATGAGAAAGCTCATTTTTGTTTGGATTTTTCTTTTGAACGCAAAACATAGAATTTTACCGTAGGGGATGATTCGCCCTTACGGGTATGCTGTTGGTTTTTATAGCCGTAACGTATGTGCAGATCGTTTTTATCAGACGTGCAATGCAGGTATCTACAAATAAATTTTTTATTTTATCTGTTGACTTTTCTGCCAAGCTGCCTGCCTTTCGTTGATATGCAAGCTCTCTATAAGCTAAAATTTGAACATATAGCGAGTGTATTTCTTGACATAAAAATCCTTGTGTGGTATTATTAATGTGTATGACTGTATATATCGGATAATTGGAGATTTATATGAATATCAAGGTCAACGGATTAAATATAGAGTACACCGACCGCGGAGAAGGAGAAGTAGTTGTTATCCTGCACGGCTGGTGTCAGGAGAGTGCGCCTTACGTCCCCCTTTCCGACGTTGTATCTGAGGGTTACCGTGCTGTAGCTCCCGCTCTTCCCGGATTCTGGGGAAGTGAAGAGCCGCCGGAGCCTTGGGACGTTTCCCGCTTTGCCGACACGATCTGCGAGTTTATCGTGAAGATGGGGTTTGAAAGGGTCATCCTTATGGGTCACTCTTACGGCGGCAGAGTAATAATCAAGCTTGCCTCAAGGGAGTCTCTCCCCTTTGAGATATCAAAGATAATCCTTGTGGACGCGGCAGGCGTTCTTCCCAAAAGAGGACTTGACTATAAGATCAAGGTGGGCACGTATAAGATCGGCAAGCGAATAATGCTTTCGCCCCCAATGAAAAAGCTTTTCCCGAAGGCTGTAGAGAATTGGCAGTCAAAGCAGGGAAGCGCAGATTATTCAAAGGCATCCCCCATAATGCGCGGCTGTCTTGTTAAGGCTGTAAACGAAGACCTGACTCCTCACTTTAAGGATATAAAGCAGGAGGTCCTCCTTGTCTGGGGAACTCTTGACGATGCAACGCCCCTTAGCGATGCTATCCTTATGGAACAGCTTATGCCCGATGCGGGTCTTGCAAAGATCGAGGGCGCGGGACATTTTTCCTGGCTTGATAACCCCGGAATATTTAATGCAATTATCAGATCCTATCTGAATATTGGCTGAGAAGAAAGGAAATACAGAGATGGAAATATACATTTTTCTCTTTTGCGTAGTATGCTATCTTGCAAGCGCAGTCTTTGCGTTTATGAGACAGGCGCATATGTTCCAGCTGAATTCCTACGGCGCGGGAACCCACGTAAAGTGGATGCTCAAAAATCCCGGCAGCCTTATAGGAAATCTTTTTGCTCTGCTTTTTTGCGCCTGCGCGTTTTACGGAGATGCGTACGCAAAGATCACAGGACTTGCATCTTACGTGTTGCATGGAATTTTCGCACTTGCCTTTCTTGCTCTTATTATGCTTGAAAAGCCGAAGAAAAAGGCGAAAACTCCCCTTGTATATACTGCAAGAGTAAAGAGACTGATGGTAACGTACCTTGTGTTTGCTGTGATCGTTGCCTTTTTGGCATATTTTCTCCCCGTAAAGGGAATCTGGGGATATTCCTACGTGCTTCTTTTCGGCTGGTATTTCGTGTCTCCCATCCTTCTCTTTGTTGCAAACCTTGTTAATGCGCCTGCGGAGGCAATGGTGCGCAGCCATTATCTTAACGATGCAAAGAAGATACTTCGCTCCTGCCCCGATCTTAAGATCGTTGGTATTACGGGAAGCTACGGAAAGACCTCAATGAAGTTCTTCCTTACGACTATCCTCAAGGAAAAGTATAACGTGCTTATGACTCCCAAGAACTATAATACCCCTATGGGAGTTACCATCACCGTCCGCGGATATCTGAGAGGCTTCCACGAGATCTTCGTTTGCGAGATGGGAGCAAAGAAAAAGGGCGAGATCAAGGAGCTTTGCGATATCGTTCATCCCCACACGGGTATAGTAACATCCATCGGTCCTCAGCATCTTGAGTCCTTTAAGTCCATGGAGAATATCATATCCACAAAGATGGCCCTTGCCGATAACCTTAATGGTGGCAAGGCGTTCCTCAATATTGATAACGAGTATATCGAAAAGGAAAAGCGCGAGGGCGCAGTTACATACGGCACAAAGGAAGGCGCTGACTTTAAGGGCAGAGTCATTTCCGTTTCAAAGAAGGGCACGAGATTTGCAGTAGCATATCCCGACGGAAGTGAATACGAGTTTGAAACAAGACTTCTCGGTGAGCATAACGTGGTAAATCTTTGTGGTGCTGTTGCAATGGCAGACAGCTTCGGCCTTACTCCCGAGGAGATCGGAAACGGTATTTCAAAAATAGTCGGCGTTCCTCACAGACTTGAGCTCATTGATAAGGGCTCTTACACCGTTATCGACGATGCTTACAACTCTAACCCCGCAGGAGCTAAGGCGGCTCTCGACGTGCTTTCAGGGTTTGAGGATTATAAGATCCTCGTAACTCCCGGTATGGTAGAGCTCGGTCAGCAGGAAGAGGAGCTTAACTGCGAGTTTGGCCGTCAGGCGGCAGATGTCTGCGACTTTGTTATCCTTGTAGGCGAAAAGAGAGCAGTTCCTCTGAAAAAGGGACTTCTCGATAAAAATTATCCCGAGGAAAAGATATACGTTGCAAAGGATATCGGCGACGCAATGAACAAGGTAAATTCCCTTGCTACAGATAAAAAGAAGATCGTTCTCCTTGAAAACGATCTTCCCGATAACTATTAAGGAGGTAAAGAGATGAAGATAAATCTTTGTGTGCTTTTCGGCGGAAGAAGCGTTGAGCATGAAATATCCGTCATTTCCGCCCTCCAGGCAATGGAAAACCTTAATGAAGATAAGTATGAGATAATTCCCGTTTATATCACCAAGGACGGTGAGATGTATACGGGAGACACTCTGAGACTTGCTGAGTCCTATAAGAATATTCCCGCAATGCTTAAAGCATCCCGTAAGGTGTTCTTTATCCGAGATGGAATACACACAGTTCTCAGAGATATGAACGGCAAGAAAAAGACAGATATTATAATAGACGTAGCGTTCCCCATAGTTCACGGAACCAACGTTGAGGACGGAGCTCTTCAGGGATATCTTCGTACAATGGGTCTGCCCTTTGTGGGATGTGACGTGCTTGCAAGTGCCGTGGGTATGGATAAGTACGTAATGAAAACAGTCCTTAAGGAGGGCGGATTCCCCGTTCTTGACTGCCTCAGATTCAACAGAAGAAACATAAAGAGAGAGGCTTGCATCGAGGCTGTTGAGAATAAGATACCCTATCCCGTTATCGTAAAGCCTGTAAATCTCGGATCAAGCGTGGGCATTTCAAAGGCTGACGACAGAGACAGCCTTGACGAAGCACTGAGAGATGCCTTTTCCTATGCGGATACGGTGCTCGTAGAACGCGCGGTGATCAAGCTTCGAGAGATCAACTGTTCCGTTGTTGGCGATACCACAAAGGCAGAGGCATCCGAGTGCGAGGAGCCCTTTATGGCAGACGAGATCCTCAGCTATAAGGATAAATATATGTCCGGCGGCGGCTCAAAGGGCGGCGCCAAGGGAGGATCAAAGGATAGCGGCGGTGCTAAGGGCGGAATGGCAAGCCTTAAGCGCAAGGTCCCCGCAGACCTTGATCCCGAGATGCGTGAGCGCATCAGAACGATGGCGGTCAAGGCTTTCCAGCATCTTGGCTGTAACGGCGTTTCCCGTATCGATTTTATGATAGACAACGCCACCGGTGAGCTGTTTATCAATGAGTTCAATACTATCCCCGGAAGCCTTGCATTCTATCTCTGGAAGCCTCTGGGGGTTGAATACCGTGAGCTTCTTGACAGACTTATATCCCTTGCTTTGAAGCGTGCAAGAGAGGACGACGATATAACCTATTCTTTCGATACCAATATTCTCGCAATGGGCGCACCCACAGGCGGCGCGAAGGGAACAAAAGGCTCAAAGGGTTGAACCTTTTGGAATGAAAAATGAAGAATGAAAAATGATAAATGAAAAATGACTGTTGATTTCCGCCTGTGAGCACCCAAAGGAGTATTGGGTAGTCAGATGGCGGAAATCTTCATATTGAAACAAAAGGAAAAAATGAAAGCATCAATTTTTACACTTGGTTGCAGGGTCAACCAATACGAATCCGATGCCGTGGCGGAGATGCTTGCGGCTGTAGGATTTGATATCGTTCCCTTCGGCGAGGAATGTGATATAACCGTAATTAACACCTGCACGGTAACTGCGGAGAGTGACAGAAAAAGCCGTCAGCATATCCGTCGTGCAAAAACCATTTCCCCCGAGGGCGCCGTTATCGTAACGGGCTGCTACGCGCAGATAGCAAAGGAAAGAGCACTTTCAGACGGCGCGGCGGCAGTTGTGGGCAACGCTGAAAAATCAAGGATCGCGGATATAGCTCTTGCAATAGTAAACGGCGAGAGGGATATTAACTGCGTTGGTGATATAATGACGGCCTCCTACGACGAGATCGCCCTGTCAAAGCCTACGAGAGCGAGAGCATACATAAAGATCGAGGACGGCTGTGAGAATAAATGCGCCTATTGCATTATCCCTCGCGCCCGCGGACAGGTGCGCTCAAGAGATTTTGACGAAATAATCAAGGAGGTCACCTGCATTGCCAAGAAGGGCTACAAGGAGATCATACTGACGGGCATCGAAACTGCCTCATACGGAAGAGATCTGAAGACTACGGATCTTTCGGAGCTTCTTCTTGCCGTTGGCGGTATTGAGGGCGTTGAGCGAGTGACCATGGGAAGCCTTGAGCCTACGGTAATGAAAAAGGCGTTTGTAGAAAATCTTTCCCGCGTGGGGGGGCTTCTTCCTCATTTCCATCTTTCCATGCAGTCGGGCTGTACCTGCACCCTTAACCGTATGAGAAGAAGATACACGGCGGATATGGCAATGGAGGCAGTCCTCAGAGTGCGTGAGGCTATTCCCGAGGCAACCTTTTCTGCCGACGTGATCGTGGGATTCCCCGGTGAAACTGAGGCGGATTTTCTCGAGACCGTTGAGTTTTTCAAAAAGGCAGGATTTCTTCATCTCCATATCTTCCCCTATTCCAAAAGAGAGGGAACGGAGGCGGCAGATATGCCGGATCAGGTCCCTGAGAACGTGAAAAAGAAAAGGGCTAAAATACTTGCAACCGTTCAAAAGGAGATACAGGACGAATTCCTTGACTGCTACGTGAAAGAGCATAATGAAGAAAACCCCGTATACGTCCTTTGCGAAATGACCCGAGACGGAATCGCAAACGGACACACGGAGCATTTCGTTGAATGTAATTTCCCGGCAGGATATGACAGAACGGGCGAGATCGTGAAGGTCGCCCTTGAATCAAGAGAGGGCAGTCTTCTTTTCGGACGTGCGCTTAATTAAAAAGGAGAAACAAAAATGAAAAAGCTGTTTGGATTTATCGCAATTATTCTTACCTTAGCTACTCTTATTTCCTGTATTCCCTTTACGGCAGCGGCCGCAGATGAAGCGGAGCTTATCGGAGAAGTACAGGAGACTATTCCTGATATCCGAATCACCGTTGATTCCGGCTATAAGCTCGACACTATCCATAACGATAAGGAAGCAAAGATCCGCACAAAGGTCTCCGTCAGCGGTTCGTGGGACGAGTCTTATGATTTCAGCTCCCTTGCAGCGGAGCTTAAGACCCGCGGAAACTCAACCTTTCTTATGCCAAAGAAGCCCTATCAGATCAAGTTCGATTCAAAGACCGATATGTTCGGTATGGGCAAGGCAAAGAAGTGGGTGCTTCTTGCAAACTACGTTGACGGCTCCTTTGTAAGAAACAAGATAATTTTCGATCTTTGTGAAAACATCGGTATGCCCTATACCATCAAGTCCGTTTTTGTAAACCTTTATATAGACGGAAATTACCTGGGCGTATATCAGCTTTGCGAAAAGGTTGAGATAGGTGACAGTCGAGTTCCTCTCACAGACGATTTCGGCGTTATTGCCGAGATGGATGCGGCAACAAGACTTGAGGGCGAGGACTTCTATTTTTATTCAAGCGTAACCGGTAAGCCCTTCGTATATAAGGAGTATAATACGGACTTTGAGGATGATCCCGCAGAGGACGTTTTAGCGGTGCGGGATTTCTTTGAGGGTCGGATAAATGCTCTTGAGGAAGAGCTTTACAGCACCCAAAGCGACTGGGAAAAGCTTTCCTCCCTTATTGATATCGACTCCGTTATAAAGTTCTACTTTATCAACGAGTTCTGTATGAATGCAGACGCATGCTTTGCAAGCACGTATTTCTATATTGACGGCAAGGACGATATTCTCCATATGGGTCCTGCGTGGGACTATGACCGCTGCTTCGGCTATTACGATTATAACGGAGGCTACGTGCAGGGAACCGACGAGGATTTTATGAAGAACATCACCGATTGTACAGATACTCAGAGAGTCGAGTGGTATAAGATGTTCTTCAGATACCCCGAGTTTGTAAAGCGCGCAAACGAGCTTTATGATGAAGTTATCCGCGATGAATTCGATCCCGATCGCATCATTGCAACCGTTGACGCATACGAGGAGCTTCTTTACGACAGCCTTATGAGAAACTACGTTGACGAGGGCTGGGCGCTGTTTCATAATAACGCCGAGGCGGAGTTCTTCTCAAGCCGCGAAAGCGCTACCAATTATCTCAACTTTACCTTGAATTATCTGAAGAATAATATCAGAGAGAGGGCAGAGTTTCTGAACCAGACCTACGGCAAGTATCATCCCGTTCTGAGCTACAGTCAGAACGGAGGAAAGTACTTCACAGGCGGAAGCATGACCTATGCTTCCAATATAAGTTCCCTTTCCATCGACCTTGGCGACAGCGTATTTGACGGCGGCATCAGCTATACCGTGGGCGGAAGGAACCTTACGGCATCAAGCGGTATGGACGGCGCTGTAGTGGCGGGAGATTCCATAGCTAACGTAAAGATCAGCCTTTACGGAAACCTTGCAAGCTACTTCTCCGTACAGTACAGAGCGTTTGTTGACGGAAGCTGGACTCAGTGGAAGTCAAACGGATCACTTTGCGGAGGCCGTGCGAATTCCGTAATGACAAGAATTCAGATAAGACTTATCGAAAAGAAGGAAGCGGCATTCGGTACGGTTATCTTCGAGGGCAGCGATGCTGAGTCGGTAACTGCGGCTGCAGGAAACGCCCTGACTCTTCCCGCACTTCCCGAGGGCTGCGAGGGCTGGTATCTTGATCCCGACTGCACGGTTACGGCACCTCCCATAATTACAGTTGCAGAGGGAGAGACTGTCATCTATGCAAAGCCTGTAGAAGAGCCCAGCGTGCAGGTAGGCGATCTTGACGGCGATGGTACCGTCAATGCGAAGGATGTGAACGTTCTTCTCCGTATCCTTGCGGGAGCGGAGATAGCAGAGGAGGGAAGCGATCTCTATATTGCCGCAGATCTTGACGGTGACGGGATCCTTAACGCAAAGGACGCAAACACCTTGAAGCGAGTTATCGCAGGAGAAATACAGATCTGAGTGAAGAGATAAGAGAGAAAAGTGAAAAGAAATTGTTGAAACCCGCGACAGCGGGTTTCTTCTTTTGTATTGTTATCTGTCAAATTAGGGTTCGACGGGTAGATAAAACAATGTAGGTGAGCACTGTATACTCCCGCATTTCAGAACGATAGCGAAAAAATAAGAATACCTGAGTTTTGTAGGCAAAACGAATAATTCATTTGTAGGGACCGACGTCCTCGACGGTCCTCTACAGACGCAACGCCTCGCGATAAATATCGTTTCGTTAATTAGGATCGTCGAAGGGGTTCCCCGAAAGCGAGATTCGAGGTTTTGGTGGTTCCCGTCGTGGACATCGACCCCTACAAATGAACCGTTCGTTTCAATCACAAAATACCGGTATTCCAAATTTTTTGCAATTGTGCAGATATCGGACGTGCAGTGCACGCCCCTACAACTACGCACCTGCAAATCTCCCACTCAACCCCAAATTTGATAGATCAACTATCTATTTTTGCCATAATGCGGAATTTGTTATTGTGCAATGGCTACAAAATAATTAATCTATTGAAATTAAATTTGTAATATGATATAATTAATTTGTAAAAGTATATTTCTTAGTATCATAGGAGGTAAGAATATGAAAAAGTTATTGTCAGTAATACTCGTGCTGTCCATGATCCTTGGCAGCGTTTCTTCTGTCGGCGTTTTTGCCCTTGATGAAGATGTGGCAATATCTCTTGTTGCAAAGGAGGCGGAATACGTTGAGGGCACTCCGTCCACTTTGGCGGCGGTGGAGCTTTCCGAAAACCCCGGTATTTCAAATCTTATGCTCGTGGTTTATTATAAAGCCGACGAATTAAAGCTCTCCGAAAGCACGGAGAAGTCTTTGGAAAACAGTATATTTGCCAAGGGAGAGTCTTACGTTTCCTCCGAAATGGCAGGCACGGGAAGAGCTATCAAGAATTATTTGCCCGAGGGCGCGGTCGCATCCGAATATAAAGGCTTTACCGTTGACCTTTGCAGTGAGTGGAACAGCGAAGCAGGCGCTTATGAAGATATGACCGCCGATGGAATTGTGATCGAAATTCCCTTTGAGGCGGCTTCCTTTGTTGCGGGGGCGGAATATAAATACACCGTCGTTGTAACGGGAGCTGAAAACGGCGCAGGCGTGTCATATGACCCGGAGGGCCTTTCCTTTGAGGGCAGTGTTATGTGCGTGGCAGACGAAGAGCTTGGAAAATACAGTGATTTTACTCTGTTCCTGTCTCCCGAAACAGTTAAGATCGAAAGCAGAAAAGAGGATACCTTCAAGGTTGATCTGAGGGTAGACGCAAATCCCGGCATATGGAATATGAGATTCTATCTTGTATATCCCGAAGAGACAGCGCTTAAGAGTATTGAAAACGGAACTGTATTTCCCGACGACACCTTTTCAACTCTTTATAAAAACAGACCCCTGTCAGATCCGGAACAGCTTGATACCTTTAAAAAGGCTATAGCGGGAGAAAGGATCCCCCAGATAGGCTATGCCTCAGCCGGCGTGAATTATAAGTTTAGCGCAGCGGATAAGGTTGCAAACGGCAACGGAGTTTTGCTGACTTTGGAATTTGAAATGCCGAAGAATGCTTCCTATGAAGAGCTTTTCGATATCAGAGTGCTTTACGCAGAGGGTGATATATACGGCCCTCCCGCATCCTCGGGTTTTGAAAATTTTGCTCCCGAAGCTGTAGGTACCAAAGTAACCGTAGGCTGTGATCACGCGGAGACTGTCGAAGGCTATAAGGAGCCCACCTGCGGAGCCGACGGCTACAACGGTACGGTATGCGCATTTTGTAATAAGCTTTATTCAGGCGAGATACTCCCCGCAACAGAGGAGCATACGCCCGGAGAGCTTAACTGCCTTGAAGGTCAGTATTGCCTTGAATGCAAAAAAATGATAATCCCCCCGGTCGATGCCCACGTTCCGGGCCCATGGGGAGGCTGTATGAGCCCTTCCATATGCTCCGTTTGCAATGCAGTAATAGAAGAAGCTCCGGGACACGTGTTTGCTAATAGCGGTGAGTGCAAGGTCTGCGGCGGATTCAGCACAAAGCATCCCTATACCAGCCAAGCCTATGACGTATACATCTTCCGCAGCGGTGCCGAAAGCATAACTATTACGTTTTCGGAAAAATCATATACGGATTATTCCGACGACGTATACGTGTATGACATGGGAGGGAATTGTGTCGCTATTTATTCTCTCGGCGAAATGGCATCAGAGTCCTTGACCGTATACGGAGAGGGCGTTCGCATTAGCTTTTCGCCTCGTTATCCAAACAAATATTACGGTTTTGACATTGAAAACGTTGCCTGGAAATATCCCGAATTCTGCGGTGATTACGGTTACAGGGAGATCAATTCGGGAGAAGAGATAGAGATAGTCAGCTGTGTTATCACGGAGGGCGTTGTTTCCATTCCCTCCGAGATCAACGGAAAGCCTGTTACGAAAATTGGCAGAAATGCTTTTGCAGGTAAGACCGGAATCACAAAGATCGAGATTCCCGAAACGGTAACGGAAATAGATACGGGCGCCTTTTCCGGATGTACATCTCTTACTGATGTGTATATACCGGGAAACGTGAGAACCGTAGGCAACCGAGCATTCTATAATTGTTCCTCTCTTACTGATGTGTATATACCGGGAAACGTGAGAACCGTAGGCGACCGAGCATTCTATAATTGTTCCTCTCTTTTGGGTGTTATCATTGCCGAGGGAGTAACAAGTATCGGATATGACGCTTTCCCGGAAGTTAAGGTGATCCTGTTCCCGAAGACTCTTGAATCACTTCATAGATTTGCCGAGCCTGAGCATATTCTTTTTTCAGGAACAAAGGATGAATGGAAATTCGATAGTGTATTCGTAGAATATGATGAGCTTGGTGATAAGATATATCCCGAGGTATATTGCAACTGCGTGTACGGAAATGACGGTATCGTATATCAGTACGTTTCCTCAAGTACTGCGTCGGCACTTTGTTATCCGGGAGATGAGACCGAAGTCCATATCAGGCCGGAAATAGAAGCACATGAAGTTACTTCCATAGGCCTCAATAATTTTGCGCTGCAAAAGAAGATTGAAAAGCTCCATATACCTTCAAGCATTCGCAGCATAGCCGAGGATGCCTTTAAGGATTGTACTGCGCTTTCAGGCGTTTATATTGAAGATGTGGCCGCATGGTGTAACATATCATTTGGATATAATTATTCAAATCCGCTGATGTATGCGAAGAACCTGTATCTTGACGGTGAGCTTGTAACCCATCTTGTAATTCCCGAAGGAGTATCAAGTGTAAAACAGAAAGCTTTTCAGGGATGCACGAGTATCCGTGAGGTGGTTATACCCGAGGGGGTAACGCATATAGGCTATAGAGCTTTTTATGGGTGCTCAGGTATTCAGTCTGTGATCATGCCGGCATCTGTAAAAAATCCGCTTTCACATATTGTAAGTATAGGTGAATATGCATTTTACGGATGCACGGGAATTGAGACAGTGTACTATCCGAATGATAAAGAGGATTGGCTGGCTATCAACGTACAGTACGGAAATACTTGCCTTACAGATGCCACTATAGTATGCCATTACGGTACACCTCTGGCAGGCTTCAGTTTTGTCACAAATGATTCAAATAATACTATCACTATAACGGGTTATGAGTCAGACAGCACCGATATGGTCATCCCCTCATCCTACAACGGCTACATAGTCCGCTATATGGATTTCTACGCATTTGAGGGCAGAGAGGACATAACCTCCGTTGTTATTCCCGAAACCATGTGGGTGATCCCCGAGGGCGCTTTCAAGGATTGCAAGAATCTTGAAAGGGTCACGATAAAAGAAGGAGTGCGGGATATCGGAGACTATGCCTTCTCCGGATGCACGTCTCTTACTGAGGTCGTCATTCCCGAAGGCGTTGAGTATATTTTCACGTATGCCTTTAACGAATGCACGTCACTCCAAAGCGTATCTCTGCCTTATACCTTGATGACCATTGAGTATAAAGCCTTTTATATGTGTGATGCAATTGACCGCGTCACCTATAACGGCAGCGAGGAAAGATGGAATAATATTACGGTTGCAAGCGGAAACGCCGCTCTTGAGAGGGCGGGGATAGTGTTCGCAGAGACTCCCGATACGGGCGACAATGAGGTCAGATTCTCAGCTGTCGGTGAGCTCTCCGAGGGAGGGGACACCGTTACCGTAAAGGTATACGTTGATGAAAACCCCGGAACGTGGTGCATGAGATTTAACGTAAACTATAACAGCGAGTATTTCACTCTCCTTTCTGCAGAAAACGGTGAGGTATACCTTGATTCGGAAACTGCGGGAAGAAATCTTGGCGGTTACTATTTGTACTACGCAGAGAACACCGACGTTTATGAGAACAATTCAAAAACAGGTCTTATACTGACTCTGACCTTTGCCGTAGCAGAGGGCATCCCCGGTGGAGAGTATTCATTCAATGTTGATTTCCCCGACGACGTGGAAAGCTGGTTCTTTGATGTGAATACCTTAAGAGGCCGTACCGTGTCCTGCACCTCTCAGGCGCAAGTGACCGTTGAGGGTGAAGAGACAGTAATTCCCGGTGACCTTTCCGGGGACGGCGAGATAAATGCAAAGGATGCAAACCTTATAAAGCAGATAATTGCGGGAGAAAGTCCTGCAGCGGGAGAAGCTTTGGCTTTCGCAGATCTTAACGGCGACGGAGTTCTTAACGCAAAGGACGCAAATCTTATGAAGCAGCTCATCGCAGGAGAAATACAGATATGATAAAAAACGGACACCTCGGTGTCCGTTTTTTTTACTGTGTTTAATGCCGAATATGTGTAGAAAATGTCAAAATCGGGGGGGTTGAAAATAAATTGGTAATATGATACAATTTTATTGTATAAGAAATCTTTATTGATATAAGGAGGAAAAAGTTTGAAAATAAAGCAAACAAAAATCGTATGTTTGCATTTTTCAAACCCCATTTGTGCCTTTCTTTGCAAGGGGCAAAGAATTCAAAGAAACGGCACAAATGCAAAGAAAGGAATGGTAATAAATATGAAAAGGCTGTTGTCGGTTATACTTGCTATTGTCATTATAACAGGAACCGTTCCTTTTGCGGTGATCCCAGCATCAGCGGTTACCACTGAAGACGGACTTGAATATTCCGTTTTCAACGGCGAGGTGACTATCACCGGATACAGGGGACGTTCAACGGTGATTATAATTCCTGACACCATTGATGGTATTCCCGTAACAGCCGTAGGAGATAATGCGTTTTCATCTCTCTCAGAACTTAGTTCCGTTTATATCCCCCCGAGTATCAAAAAGATCGGAGATTACGCTTTTTACGATAACTATTCTTTTGATACAGTATATTTTGGAGGAACGTATTCTGAGTGGACCGATATTATTAAAGGAGATAAGACAGGTCTTCGTTATGTAACTGTTATCTATAATTATGTTATGACTGCTGATGGCTTTGAATTCGCTGTTGAAAGGAAGACAAACACGGCAACTTTGGCAAAATATACAGGTACATCGACAGACGTTGTCATCCCTGAAAGTATTAACGGGTGTGTAGTTGTTACCATTGCAAACAGTGTTTTTTTGAAAAATCTTAAACTGCAAAGCATCACAATTCCTTCCTCTGTTACATTAATTGAGGGCAATGCTTTCAAAGACTGCACGGCTCTTAGCTCAGTAACCATGTCCCGACTTCGCTCCGATGATACTGTGATTGAGGATGATGCTTTCAAAAATTGCACATCTCTTACCTCGGTAAGCATAGCCGATCTCAGCCTGTGGTGTTCCACAGATTTCGGCAATGTATATTCCAATCCCTTGTTTTATGCAGATAAATTATACCTTAACGGCGAGGCGGTAACCGATCTTGTAATACCCAAAGAAACAGGAACGATCTCTGCCAGAGCATTCTACAATTATAAAGGGCTTGAAAGCTTGACCTTTGAGGGGAAGGTGACAGTAGAATCTCATGCCTTTGCAGAATGCAAAAATCTTGAGAGCATTACCGGTTGTGACTACCTCGATTTTGTTGGAGAACGAGCTTTTTACAATACGGCCTTTTATGAAAACGACGAAAACTGGGAAAATAATGGGCTGTATATGGGAAAGGCGTTGGTCGGGTTCAAACGTTTTGCAGATGGTTGTATTGACATTAAGAAGGGAACCGAAATAATTGTCGATAAAGCTTTTGACAGCTGCGTTAATATTGATGAAGTCTTTATACCCGAAAGCGTTACATATGTGGGAGAAAGTGCCTTTTACAATACTCATTCTTTGAAAAAGATATATTATGAAGGAACTTCAATGAAGTGGTCGCAAATAGAGATAAAGGATAAGAACGATTATCTTGACACTGCCGTAAAGATATATTGCTTCGGTACAGACCTTGAAGGGGTTGCATATACATATTATACTGCCACGAAAAACGTTAAGATATGGGGATACATCGGAGATGAAAAACAGTTCGTTGTTCCCTCGAAGATTGAAGGATACCCTGTGACAATGATCGGCGCAGGCACGTTTGCAGATCTTGAAGGGCTTGAAAGTATAGTGATCCCGAAAGAAGTAAAGAGAATTGAGAATAATGCTGTAAGCGGATGTCCTTTGCTGAAAACTATATACTATGAGGGAAGTCCGTCGGAGTGGACCTCAATATATCTGGGCGAGGATAACGGCATTTCTGCAAAGAACGTGGTATTCAATTATTCAACTCCCATGGAAGGCTTTATCTATACTACTGATGAGGAGAATAATACCATAACCATTACAGGCTATAACGGCAATAACACAGATATCGTCATTCCCTCTTCCTATAACGGCTATATAGTTCGTTATATGGATCCTTACGCATTCGAGGGTAGAGAGTATATAACATCCGTCGTTATCCCCGATACAATGTGGATAATCCCCGAGGGAGCTTTCAAGGATTGTAAAAATCTTGAGAGAGTAACGATCTCGGAGGGTGTCCGTGACATCGGAGATTATGCGTTCTCAGGATGTACTGCCATAGCTGAAATAATCATTCCCGAAAGCGTTGAGTATATATTTATGTATGCCTTTAACGGATGTACTTCCCTTGAGTACGTTGCGTTGCCGTATACTCTCTGTACTATCGAGTATAAAGCATTTTATATGTGTGACTCTGTTGCGAGAGTAACCTATAACGGAAGTGAGGAGCGATGGAAGAACATCGATATTGCAAGCGGAAATGCTGCTATCGAGAGGGCAAAGATAGAATTTGATACAGCTCCCGATGTTTCAGTTATAATCGGTGACCTCAACGGCGACTCTGAGATCAATGCAAAGGATGCAAATCTCATAAAGCAGATAATTGCGGGAGAAAGTCCTGCAGCGGGAGAAGCTTTGGCTTTCGCAGATCTTAATTCCGACGATGAGATAAACGCAAAGGATGCAAATCTTATGAAGCAGATCATCGCAGGAGAAATACAAATCTGAGTGAAGAGATAAGAGAGAAAAGTGAAAAGAAATTGTTGAAACCCGCGACAGCGGGTTTCTTCTTTTGTATTGTTGTCTGTCAAATTACGTTTTGACGGGGATTAGTAGTAAGCCCCCTCCCGGAGGGAGCCAAGAATCAAATCGTTTCTTCAAACTAACAAAATTTTGTTTTCAACACATCGCCAACCAAAAAATTGACAAAGCTTTAGGAGGGTGAGAAAAATCACAAAGAAATCAAAAAAAATCACAATCGTTATTGATTTTGTAATTTGGCGGGAGTATAATTAAGTATAAGGGAAAATAGGATTGTTTTTCCGCGTATTGTTTAATAAATTTCAGCCGCATTTCGCGGCAGAATGGAGTTCATATATGAAATGTATCATTAACGGTCAGCTTATACTGCCCACTGAGGTCGTTTCCGGTATGGCTATCATTTTCGATGAGAAGATCGAAAAGATCGTTCCCCAGAGCGAGGTGGATCTTTCTTTGTACGAGGTGATAGATGCTGAGGGCAAATGGGTAGCTCCCGGCCTTGTGGATATCCATATCCACGGCTATATGGGCGCAGATACCTGCGACGGTGACCCCGACGGTATCCGTAAGATGTCACGTGGTCTTGCAAAGAACGGCGTAACAAGCTTCTGCCCCACAACCATGACAGTATCCGTTGAAGAGATCGAAAAGGCGTTCAACGATGCTCGCGAGGTAAAGGCAGAGGGCGCTGCAAACGGCGCAAAGGTAGTAGGTATCAACTGCGAGGGTCCCTTCATCAACGCATCCAAGAAGGGTGCTCAGGCTGAGGAGCATATCAAGCGTCCCGACAGTGAGTTCATTAAAAAGCACGCAGATATCATCAAGGTATATACTATCGCTCCCGAGGTTGACGGTGGCATAGAATGTATCGAAGAAGTATATAATGACGGTAGAGTTGTTTCCTCCATGGGTCATACAAATGCTACCTTTGATGAGGCAAATCGCGGTATAGCGGCAGGCGTTCGCCACACCACTCACCTCTTCAATGCCCAGACAGCTCTTATGCACCGTAACCCCGGTGTTGTAGGCGCGGCTCTTTCCGATGAGAAGGTAAGCTGTGAGCTTATCTGCGACACCTTCCACGTAAATCCCGGCCTTTATAAGATGGTACATAAGCTCAAGGGCGATAAGCTCTGCCTCATCACCGACTGTATGAGAGCAGGCGGTATGCCCGACGGCGAGTACAGCCTCGGCGGTCAGCCCGTTTTCAAGACAGGCATTCAGTGCCTCCTTGCTGACGGCACTATCGCAGGAAGCGTGCTTGATCTTAATAAGGGCGTTAAGAATTTCTATGAGTATTCCGGCGCAACTCTCCCCGAGGCGTTTGCGGCAGCAAGCCTGAATCCCGCAAAGGCTATCGGCGAGGCTGATAAGATCGGCTCTCTTGAAGAGGGCAAGTGCGCTGATATTATTATTGTTGACACTGATTTCAATGTTATAAAAACTATTATCGGAGGTATCGAAAAATGAACGCAAATGAAATCAAGGCTTATTCCAACGGCAAAAAGAACGGTGTAAAGGTATTTGTAGCAGGCAGCTACGAGGCTCTTTCCAAGAAGGCAGCGAGCATCGTAGCAGGTGCTATCTCAAAGCAGCCCGAGTTCGTACTCGGTCTTGCTACAGGTACATCTCCCCTCGGTCTTTATTCCGAGCTTGCTAACCTCAACCATGAGGGAAGAGTAGACTTTGCCGGTGTTACAACATACAACCTCGATGAGTACTATCCCATCGATCCCGCAAACGATCAGTCCTACCGTTACTTCATGAACAAGAATCTTTTCAACAATGTAAACATTGATATGGATAAGACTCACGTTCTCTACGGTCAGGCTCCCGACTGGAAGGAAGAGTGCGCAAAGTATGATGCAGAGATCGAGGCACTCGGCGGCATCGACCTTCAGGTTCTCGGTATCGGTAATAACGGTCATATCGGCTTCAACGAGCCCGGTAACGACTTTATCTGGGAGACACACAGAGTTGAACTCACAGAGTCCACCATCGAAGCAAACTCCCGTCTCTTCAATTCTGCAGACGAGGTTCCCCGTGCAGCTCTCTCCATGGGTATCGGTAACATCATGTGCGCAAAGCAGGTAGTTCTTGTTGCAAACGGCCCCAAGAAGGCTGAGGCTATCAAGGCAGCACTTGAGGGACAGATCACACCCTGGTGCCAGGCTTCCATTCTCCAGCTCCATCCCGACGTAACCTTCATCCTTGATGAGGATGCAGCAAGCGCTCTCGAAGAGTACAAGGCTATCTAAGTTAACTTAACAATTAACCGAAAGGACTGTTTAAAATGATCAAAGCAATTCTTGACCCCCAGTTCCGCCCTGCGGCAGTTGTTATCGCTGAGTTTAAGAAGGCAGTAGCTGAGGCCGGCGGCACTCCCCTTGTTATCGCAGTTGAGAGAAATAAGGGCTACGTTTCCACATTCGCTATCGACGTATTTAAGGATAATACAGGTCACGACGAGGAGAACTACGAGGTTATCGAGCGTCTCGTTAAGACTCTTCTCTGGATCTACGGTGGTTATAAGGTAACTATCGCAGGTTCTAAGAAGATCTACGAGGGCATCGCAGCTGCATACTGCACAGGCGGCGCACGTCAGTTCGACGCTGACTTTATGGCTCGCGTATATGAGGCACCCTTCGAGGTACTTTACTGCGAGAACGCAGCTGACGCTCCCAAGGAGAACATGGCAGCAGCACCCGTAGGCCGTCACCTTGACGGTTGCCGTATCGGCTTTGACGCAGGCGGATCTGACCGTAAGGTATCTGCTGTTATCGACGGCGAGAGCGTATATTCTGAGGAAGTTGTATGGTTCCCCAAGCTCCAGTCTGACCCCGATTATCACTATCAGGGCATTCTCGAGGCTATGAAGACAGCCGCATCCAAGATGCCCCGCGTTGACGCTATCGGTGTTTCCAGTGCCGGCGTTTATATTGACAATAAGATCATGGTTGCATCCCTCTTCCTTAAGGTTTCCGATGAGGACTTTGAGAAGAAGGTTAAGACAATGTATCTTGACGTTGCAAAGGAGATCGGCGAGGATATTCCCATCGAAGTTGCAAACGACGGTGACGTAACAGCACTTGCAGGAGCTATGGACCTTAACGATAATAAGGTTCTCGGTATCGCAATGGGTACAAGTGAGGCAGCAGGCTACGTTGACGGAAACGGCAACATCACAGGCTGGCTCAACGAGCTCGCATTCGTTCCCATCGACTTCTGCAAAGACGCTATCGTTGACCCCTGGGCAGGGGACTACGGCACAGGCGCTATGTACTTCTGCCAGGAGGGCGTAATTAAGCTTTCTCCTGCAGCAGGCATCGAGCTTGACCCCGCACTTTCTCCCGCAGAGAAGCTCAAGGTTGTTCAGGGCCTTATGGCAGAGGGCGACGAGAGAGCCGCAAAGATCTACGAGACTCTCGGCGTATACTTCGGCTACTCTATTGCATACTATGCAATGTTCTATGATATCAAGCACCTTATCATCATGGGCCGTGCGACCAGTGGTGACGGCGGTACTATCCTTCTTGAGAACGCAAAGAAGGTTCTCGCAGAGGAGTATCCCGAGCTTAATATCAACCTCTATATCCCCGATGAGAAGAGCCGCCGCGTAGGCCAGTCCGTAGCAGCAGCATCTCTCCCTAAGCTTGGCTAAGAGGATACGGTCGCTTTTTTGAAAAAAAGCTCCGCAAAAAACTTCAAAAAAGAGTTTATAAAAACCGGCTGCGTGTAAGCGTAGCCGGTTTGAATTTTTGGTTGTTAATTTTGTTGTCAAATTACGGTTCGACGTTCAGAGTACTAATGTAGGGGAGGATTGCTCGTCCGCTTTTCGGAACGGTAGCGAAGAATTAAAAATCCAAGATCGGTATTGGTGTAACAATAGATTTTAAAGAATTACTTTACAGTCTTCTATGAGCATAATTTGCTTCGTACTTTCCAAGTATAGAATAGCATAAAAACATTCTTTGTAAAGTGATGATTGCCTTCGGCAAGTGATGCGCTTCGCTGTGATGTTGCTCACTTTGTTCGCAGTGAAGTGATGTGTTCCGATTCACGCTCGAAGAGCACATCACGTCCAAAGGACACATCACGCTCGAAGAGTGCATCACGTTCCCGAAGGGAACACATCGTTCCAAAACGAAAAAAGACATCCGAAAGGATGTCTTTTTTTGTTTTGGTGACCCGTGGGGGAACAGTCTATATTTAAAGGTTTCGCCGAAATACATTTCGGCGCTCACGGTCGGGAGTGGTAATTTAGATTTAAAAGCGAGTGCAGCACAACGGGCTAAAAACTCTCCACCGGAGAGTTTTTGTCACGGCTACGCCATGTGACCGCCCTTTCGATTCCCCCGTCCGATACGCGCCACCAAAATAAAAAAAAGACATCCGAAAGGATGTCTTTTTTTTATTTTGGTGACCCGTGGGGGAATCGAACCCCCGTTACTGCCGTGAAAGGGCGGTGTCTTAACCTCTTGACCAACGGGCCTGGTAGCGGAAGTTGGACTTGAACCCACGACCTATCGGGTATGAACCGATTGCTCTAGCCAGCTGAGCTATTCCGCCACGCGCTTGACTATTATATCACGCGCTTTTTCCTTTGTCAATACATTTTTTTAACTTTTTTAAGTTTTTTTGCGTTGATCTATTCAAATATTTCTCTGATGATCTCAACTATCTTGAACTTGATCTTATACTTTTTGTTGTCGGTCTCAGTAATAGTCTCGTACTGTCCCTTGGTAAAGCCTGCGGCGATAAACACTTCCTCTCTTTCCGTTGCGGCGGCGGTGCAAAGGGGCGGATAGAGAACGCACCACCAGTTCTGTCCTTCAGCGTTCCCTATCAGGACTCGCAGAGAGGTGTAGGTGCCTCCCGGCAGTGAAAAGCCGTCGTAGCTTCTCTCAGGATATTTTTCCTCTCCCAGAACAACGTCAACGGAGTAGTCGTAGCCCTCCGCGCGGATAGTCTCCTCGGCGGCGCTTTTAAGTAGATGAAGAGAGCTTTTTGCCTTGATGTAAGCTTCGTCGGGCCCCGAACAGCTGATCTTTTCCGCCTCCTCTAAAACGGCGTCCCTCACCTTCAGCTTCAGCTCCTGATCTGCTGTGCTGTCGGAATTTGCAAGAACGTGAAGTCTTATCATGCTGTCGTATATCTCCTCTTCACCGCTTACGGGAAGCAGGGACATCACCGTAAAGGCAAGAAGAAAGGATATACAGATTCCGAGAATTACTTTTTCTTTCATATGATCTCCATTCCGCCGCCAACAGGCGGCACAAAAATATTGAAACTCGACTGAGTTTCCAATGTTTTGGTATCCTATTGTTTCCCGCAAAGCGAGGGATTATTCATAAAATGCTAAAAATTAAATTCTACCCTTGACAAATCGGTCTATTGGTGATAGACTGAAAACGCAAGGTCTACTATGAGTAGACCGAAAGGAGCGAAAATATGGATGAACTGAAGCTTGGAAGCGTAGAAGGTAGATTTGCCGAAATCATATGGCAAAATGAGCCCGTGGCATCGGGGGTTCTTGTAAAGATATGTGAAAAAGAGCTTGGATGGAAAAAATCAACAACATATACCGTATTAAAAAAGCTCTGTGAAAAAGGCCTTTTCAAGAATGAAGGCAGTAAGGTGACTTCTGTTATGTCAAAGGACGAATATTGCGCCGTCCAGTCTCAGAAATTTGTAGAAGACACCTTTGCGGGCTCTCTTCCTGCCTTTATTGCTGCATTTTCAAAAAGGCAGGAGCTTACAAAAGATGAAATAGAAGAGATAAAAAGAATGATAGATACCATAGGGGAGAGGTAATATGACCGGTATATTTATTAAAATATTAAATATGAGCCTTACGTCACTTCCCATAATATTCTGTGTTATTTTGGTAAGAGCTTTTTTGAAAAAAGCTCCCAAGGTCATCCCTTGCGTTTTATGGGCGTTGGTGGCGGTGTCCCTTGTTTGCCCTTTCAGATTTGAAAGCAGGATCAGCGCAGTTCCTGAAAGGGAGCCTGTTAAAGAAAGCGTTATACTTTCGTCTTCTCCGAAGGTCGAAAGCGGAATACCCGTCATCGATAGTACCGTTAACTCCGTAATAGATGAAAGATTTGAGCCTGAGCTGGCAGAGGACGAAAAGGACCAAAAAACGCCTCTCGAAAAAGTAACGCAAATTGCCTCCCTTGTGTGGTGCGGAGGAATTGTTGCAATGCTTATTTATTGTGCTGTGAGCTATCTGAGAATACATAAAAAGGTAAGAGCATCACTGAGAACGGAGGGGAACGTATACTCCTGCGATTATATATCCACGCCCTTTATTCTCGGTGTTATCCGACCGAAAATATACCTTCCCTCAGAGCTCCCTCCTGAGTCGGTGCAGTACGTAATAGCTCATGAAAGAGCCCATATAAAGCGCCTTGATCATATATGGAAGCCTCTCGGGTTTCTCCTTTTATCCGTCTATTGGTTTAATCCCTTCGTGTGGATAGGATATATACTACTTTGCCGTGATATCGAGCTTGCCTGCGATGAAAAGGTGGCAAAGGGACTTGATATCCAGCAGATGAAGTCTTATTCCGAAGCTCTGCTTCTGTGCAGCGTACCGAGAAGAATGATAGCGGCTTGCCCCGTTGCATTCGGTGAGGTGGGGGTAAAGGCAAGGATAAAAGCTCTTGTCAATTACAAGAAGCCTGCATTCTGGATAATCATTATTTCCGTACTCATCTGCATCGCTGTTGGCGTGGTTTTCTTAACGGTGAGACCTGATAAGAGTAATTTTGAAAGTAACGAACTAAGCGTGATTGACAGTTCAAGTGACTGCAGGGGTGTTAGCGCGAGGATCGTAGCTGTAGATCTTTTGGCTGAAGATCCTTATTTTGAAATAGAGTGGAAAAATAATACGCTGAAAGAATACAGTGTCATTGATGGACCCGGCATTTACAAAAAGACTGAAGAAAAGTGGGAACTTTCAGGAACTACAGATTCACAGGATAATACGATCACGGGTATATCAAAATTTGATTCCTTTACAAAAAAATACTCTTTAAAGGAAGCCAATCTTTGGCCGAAAGAAAAATACCGAGTTGAGTTCACACTCTTGGAGGATGACAGCAAAAGAGAAGGACGTGTATGGATTGAATTTGAAGTTTATGAAAGAGCTTTCAGAGAAAGCTTCGATGCTGTTGTAATTGACAAAATATACGACTGGGACGAGTCCGGAAAAAATACAGGGTATCTCATTGTAAGGCCCCTTAAGTCAGAACGCGAAAGAAAGACATCCGATAAGATAATCATATACCTTGAAACAGTACACAGTGGTACTGTTTCCGAATTCATTGAGAAAGGGAGCACGGTAAGAATTGTGTATGACGGAAGGATAGAAGAAACTTACCCTGCAAAGCTGCCTACGGTTTACAGAATAGAACAGATATTCGTTTCAAGCGACTACGCGGGTAATGAATATGTAAAAATAGAAGGAACCGGATATAACGAAAATGGCGACACTTTTTTCACGCATTACGGAAACCTTCAAATCGGAACGATTTATGATCTTAACGGATATATGGAATTCTCTGTTCTTGAGACTGCTGTTCTTGAGTCAATGAATTATGAGGATGCTTACGGTGAAACAGGTGATACGGACGTGTACTATCCTGATGACGGGCATATATTTATTGGCGCAAAGCTGTTTGTCAAAAATCTTGATAAAGCACATCAGGTAACAACCAGTGCATCCATAGTTTATAATGAAAAAAGATACTACGAACAATCGACTGTCAGAGATTACATGAGGCATAGCATAGTTGAACCACAAGAAGAGCGAGAGTTCTGGATAATAGTTTCTGTTCCATCCGAAGTAAAGAATGAAGATGGTATCGGAATAAGCATGTATTTCAGCTCTTCAAACTACAGTTTTACCCTTCCTGTAAGCTTTGAGGAGACAGGCACGATATCTTTGGATGAGCTTAGCAGGTATACGGGAATATCCTTTCCAAAGGAAACAACTATTGATTACTTTGACTATATAGATCATATTTCGAACGATAATTTTTTGATGCCAGAAACAATGGATATAGCAGTCAGTGTACCGATAGAATATGCGGATAAGGTGCTTAGTGATATTTTATCAGTTGCCCAGTATGAACTTGAGAAAGAAGCGAATGTAAAAGGAGCGCTGTGTCCCGATGCAAAGGATAAAGCGCCACTTAAATATGAAGACGTAGAAAATATATATTTTATAGCCACATGTTTCGATGATGATGAGGCAACGCAGGATATAGATGAAAGATATCACGTTATTTTGGGATGGATATATACCTGTAAAAAAGAGAAAGAGCTTCTTTTGTACATGTTTCTGGATGAAGAGATTAACCGCGCGTATGATGTTATGGTATACGGATATTAAACCGGAGAGGAGAAACAATGGCAAAAAGAATAACCTGTATAACGTTAGCCGCAGTAATGCTGGCTTTGGTTGTGCTTTATATGTCAGGATGCTCCTTGATATGGCTTTCCGTTTTGGATAAGTCTCTGAGTGATGTGGAAACAGCAGAACTGCCTGTAATCCTTTATGATGAGGATGGTAAGCCCAATTATGAAAAGATTGAGTATAAAAGAACCATTGCCACTCCAAACGATGAGTTTAATGGTTTATCCCCTGAGGTCATCGATGCATATTGGAAGTATTATAGGGTCGGAGATGGGATCCTTGGTCCCTCCAGCTGTCATGTTTGCGGTTTTTATATTGTTTCTAATGATAAGATAGAAGAGATAGAATCAATGTTTGTCTTTGAAGAAACGGAGATTGTTTTTCCAAAGGGAATCGATCCCGAAATAACCGGACTTGGTAATTTTAAATGGGGATACAGTAAAGAATTCTCCCGTTGGGCAACGAGCGCGTGGATAGGAGAGGCATATTACGATATGAATAATAAGATCATATATTGGGATGCGTGGGATAGTTGATATAAACATCTTGACATCTATCCTTGCGTAAGCTACAATAATCCTAACGACGTTTAAGGAGATACCAATGATTTTCAATATCCCCCTGAAGAGGGAATTTGACTACTACTGCGAAAAGGTAGATAACCATATTAAGGAAGATTTCGAGACCGCCATCCCCGATTACGGCGCCGAGCCCTTTAATCCCATCGGCTTTCATTTCAAGAGAGACGGCTATAATATACACGGATTTTACAGAAGCAAGGGCCCCAAAAGCTCCGGCGGCCCAAATATGATGTTTTCACCCTCCACTCACATGCATTTCAGAGGAAAGCTGACAAAGGATAAAAAGGGAGAAAACGTGTACCGTGTGTTTATCTATCCTCAGCTCACTCAGATATTTATGCTCATTCTCACCCTTGTCTTCTCCATTGCCTTTTCGATGAATTTTGAAAAGACCTATGTGTACGTAGGCGTATTTCTCGTTGTATTCCTCTGGACTCTTGCGGACACGGTAAGCCTTACGGTAAGAGTGAAAAAGGAATTTATACAATTTTTGGAATAATAAAAATAAACCCGCCACCAGCGGGTTTATTCATTTTCTTTTCTCTCTTCTCTCTTCACTTTTCTCTCAAAAAACCTCCCGATATTCGGGAGGGTTTTTGTTCAGCATCCTGCAAGGGCGGCGCCGATAACGGTGCCGAAGCTTGCGTATTCGGGAATTACGAAATTCATATCAAACATACGGTTGAGGACCTCAAAGACCTCCTTCGCCTGAGAAACGGCGGTGAGGTTGCCCGTGAGAACAACGTCCTTGAGAGAATAATTGCGGGCGGCAAAAACGCTGACCATGCCCACGGTCTCAAATACCATATTGATAATGCCAAGGGCAATATCCGCATTTGTGGCAAGGTCGCTGACGTTGCCGAAATTGGAAGCGGTCATATCGTCGCCAAAGCCGGGGGCAATATCCTGAGAGGTAAGGGCGCTGATCTTGATATCAACGTTGCGGAGGTTTCCGCCTTTTGCAAGCTCCTCAATGTGGTCGATATTGTCCATTCCGAGAAGCTTTTTGGAAAGACCCATAAGAGTTCCGCCGCCGACTCCCGTACCGCCAAGATATACGGGCTCCTTGCCCTTTTCCGAATAAACGAGGGCAGTACCCGTACCAAGGCTCACGATAATTGCGCGGTCAAAATCGCATAGATAGCGGCCGCCGAGACCGATGCAGTCAAACTCGCTGACGGCCTCCCATTTGAGGTTGTATATGTTATTCTTTATGTGAGACGCGCCGACTCCCGTGACCATGACCTTTTCAATATCGGAAAGGGAAAGGGCGTTTGTGTCAATAAATTTTCCGAGTGCTCCGTACATAGACGTTATAGGATCCGTTGCTCGAACGAAAAGAGGATCCATAAGACGGCGATTGCCATCCGTAATGTCAAATCCGCAGATCTTTGTTGTGCTGAGGCCAACGTCTATACCGAGAATGATCTTTTTTTCCATAGCAGTCTCCATAGAAGGGATTTCTGCCTTATCTTAACACAAATCCGTACAAATTGCAAGAGGAAGTAACAGACGTTATTGTTGGTTGTCGAATATTAGTTTATGATGGAGAAAAACGATCACTTTTTAGTGCGAAGATAAAGGAAACAATATTTGACTTTAAGAATTTCTGTAGTATATTTGTTATGAAGAGATGATTTTGGGTTTCACCGGTCCCTGTCGTGAGCAGGTCAACCGGAGTGAAATCAGTCATCTCTTTATCTATTGTTTTTACATCATGGATAATCTAAAGTACCACTTCTTAGCAGCCGCTTTGCAACCTTTTTCTTATATAATTTATCTGTGACAATTTTTTCAAAGTTTTTTGGGAGTGCAGAGGACTTTTTTACAAAAAAGTCCTTTGCATCTCTTGCATACACCACCGTGGTTATGCTTCTACGGGCAAAGTGTGCGTATGAGCTCCTCGGTGTCAAGGCCGCAGTCCTTGCCCTTTATGTAATTTGAAAGTGTTACGGCGAAAAGCACGGCGGCTCTTTTGGATTCTTGGAGGGTGTTTGCGCAGGTGCCGCACTCAAGAAGCAGGGCGGCGGGGCGGGTGTTCTGATAAAAGGACGCACGCCTCAGGTTGATGGGCCTTACGAGGCGGTCATAGCTCTGCCAGAGATTTTTTTGCAGATGAAGGGCAACCGTAAGGTTGTCCCGCCACGATGTATGTCCGCTGCCGCCCTCGTCGGTGCCGCAAACGAACATAAGCTGCGCGGCTGCTTTACCGTATACGTCGCAGGTGCTTTTCAGATACCCTTCCTCGCTGTTTCCGATACAGTCGCGGTGAACGTCGAACACGTATTGGATGGAAGGATACTTTTCAAGAGCCTTTTTCACCTTTTCGTGGCTTGTGTCATAGGCTGAACTGAAATTCTTCTCGTCAAACCTATCTGTCAGGTGAAGGGTGGATATTCCTGAGCGCTCAAGCACCTGGCAGATGATCTTCCCAACGGCAATGATACTGTTTTCTGCATCTGCCGAACGAAAATTATCCTTTGCACAGTCAACGAAGGCCTCCGTTGCGTGAGTGTGATAAATAAGCACCTTAGGGCCGCTTTTGCCGTATTTTTCCTCGATCGCACGGCTGCTCATTGCAGGCGAGGGCAGGCCCGCAATTGCAAGGAGATCGGGAGAATATCCTGTTTCGTTTGAAAGGGAAAAACCATATTCTGCATTTGCAGAAAGTTCTCCCTCGCGTATGAGAACGTCAAGGGGGGGATCCGTCAGCTCCTCGGGATCCTTCTCGATAAGCTCGCCCTCGGGAGGGGCAGGGGTGGCAGGGCGGCTTATCTCGTATTCGGGAACTACTGCCGAAAACAAGATCTCAGATCCCTCTTTTTTTATAAGCTCCACGGCCCTTGCAATGAGAGCAACGTGAAATGCTATTGATATGAGGGCAAGGGTCAGGGCGATGATTTTAATAAATATATGCTTTTTTGGGGGGAGTGCAAGGACTTTTTCGACCTCCTCGGGGGCGGGCAGCTCAAGGATTAACTCTTCTTTGGTGTTCTCGGGCATTTTTATCTCCTTTTCGTTTTTGTATATACTATGAAGGAAAAGAAGCAATTATGCTAAAAGCCTTCGCAGAGAAGAGCGCGGTTTATAGCGGCAGAAAGAATGTCGGATATCTCCTCGGAGAGAATATCGCTGTCCTTTGGGGAGACCAGCATTTCGTTGTTCTCCCGAAGTGTTTTTTGTATATCATCGTCAATGGTACAGACTCCCGCATTTCTCAGAGCGTCAAATATAAGAGTTGCGCAGTCAACAACCGTTGGCACACCGATGGCGATAACGGGATAGCCTACGGTGCTTTTGTCAACGGCACGCCTGCGGTTTCCGATGCCGCTGCCCGGCTCGATTCCCGCGTCGGAAAGCTGCACCGTGGCGCATAGCCTTGCCGATGACCTTGCCGCGAGAGCGTCGATTGCAATGATAGCGTCCGGTCGTGCGCTTTCGGCGGCACCCTTAATTATCAAAGCTGCCTCGATCCCCGTCTGCCCGAGAACTCCCGGGTGAACTGCAAATATCCTTGCGCATCCAAGAAGCTCGAAAAGGGGGGCGTGGGCAGAGTCTGACATATGGGCGGTGACTGCAACCTTATCGCATGTCTTCGGGCCTATTGAATCTGAGGAGAGAAAGCGGTTGCCGAGACCGGCTATGAGAATTTTCGTGTCTTTTGTAACAGGCTTGCCCGTGGCATTCATTATAAATGAAGTGATAAGAATCGAAAGGGCGTCTGTAAGGGCATCTCTCCTGTCGGGAGGGAGGGATGAGTCCATTGGGCAGTGCACGGTGACGTATCTTCCGATTCGCCTTTTGTATATCCGCTCTCCCACCGAGTCTGTAATGATAAGCTCGGATACGGGGATAGAGTTAAGCTCGTATTCCTTAATGATACAGCCCTTGCCCGAGACGGGAGTGTTGTCAGACTCGCAGGCAAGGTCTGTGCGGGGGAGATACTCAGTGTCGGATTTTCCTGAAAAAAGTAAAAAATCCTGTGAATTTTTCATTACAAACATTGCCTTTCTGTAAAAAATAATTATAATATAAGTAGTATCTACATAAATTTTTGATGTAATACGTAATTACCCGCTGAATACTGTGGATTTTCACTAAATTGAAAATGGTTTATTGTGCATTTGAATGAAAGTGATATTATTTATGCAAGAATGGATTGATAAACCGAGATTCCTGTGTTATAATTTAGTGTATACATTTATCGCCGTGTTCGCAAATCCGACGGTAATTTAACGGAACCATCAGAAGGAGTTCGTAAAGATGAAAAAACTGTTAAGCTTAATCCTTGCAGCAGTAGTAGTATGCACAGCTCTCGTTTCCTGCTCAACTCTTGAGAAGAACGACAAGGGCGCTATCATTACTATGTATCTCGCAGAGGAGATCTACAACTATGATCCCGCAGTTGGCTTTACCGATACAGCAACTGCAAAGATCCTTTCCCTCATGTTTGAGGGTCTTACCGTTCTCGATGAGGAAGGTAACTGGAAGAAGGGTATGATGGACAGCTATAAGTACATCGAGCCCGAAGAAGAAGGCGGTACATACAGACTTCAGGTAACTCTCCGCGAAACAAAGTGGAGCGATGGCCGTACCGTTCAGGCAAACGATTTCGTATACGCATGGAAGCGAATCATGGAGCCTACCTTCAAGTGTGAGGCTGCATCCCTTCTTTACGATCTCAAGAATGCACGTGAGATCAAGATGGGCGACGTAACCGTTGACGACCTTGGCGTTTCCGCAGTAGAGACATACGTTCTCGAAATGGAGTTCACAAAGGATATCAACCTCGATGAGTTCTTCAAGACATGCGCCAGCGTTGCTCTTGTTCCCCTCAGAGAGGATAAGGTATATAATAACGACGATTGGGCGAAGCGTGCTTCCTCCATGGTAACAAACGGTCCCTTCGACGTAAGAAAGATGACCTACGGTCAGCAGCTCAACCTTGAGCGCTCTTCTTACTACTACCGTGATACAGAGTCCAGCCAGGCTCTCGATAAGTACGTAATTCCTTACAGACTTATCGTTATGTACGGCAAGGGCGATGCAGCGGCTCAGCTCAAGGAGTTTGAGGCAAACAACCTCTTCTACATCGGCGATATCGCACTTGCAGCACGCGGCGATTACGCAAAGAAGGCTGAGATCACAGATTCCGCTATCACATCCTCTCTCTATTTTGATACAACAAACGACCTCTTCAAGGATGCAAAGGTAAGAAAGGCTCTTTCCCTTGCCATCGACCGTGAGGCAATTGCAGAAAAGCTCGTGTTTGCAAAGGCTGCAACAGGCTTTATCCCCAATAAGGTCAACGATGCTGATGCAAAGGGCTCTTTCCGCGAGGTAGGCGGCGATATCATAGCTACCGGCGCAAAGGCTGATGAGGCGAAGTCCCTTCTCAAGGAAGCAGGAGTGACAAGCGGTAGCTTCACACTCTCTACACGTGATAATGAGGTAGACGTTGCGATCGCTGAGGCTGTTGCGGAGGCTTGGAATTCTCTCGGCTTCAAGGTAACTGTAAAGAAGCTGGGCGGCGAGGCTAAGCAGAATGCTCAGGCTAACCAGTCCATCGTATATGATGACCTTTATGCAGACGCATTCGCTATCCGCGACTTCGATGTTATCCTCGTTGATTACAATATGCTTGCACCCAGCGCGTTCTCAGCTCTTGCTCCCTTCGCAACTGAGTTCTCTGGCAACGGCGTTGATATGCTCTCCGAAAACTATGATGTTATCGGCAATATCACAGGCTATGCAAGCGAAAAGTATGACGAGCTTATCGATAAGGCTTACAAGGCAGAGAATTCTAAGGACAGAACAGCTCTTCTCCACGATGCAGAGAAGATGCTCCTTGAGGATATGCCTGTGATCCCCGTAGTATTCCAGCAGGATGCATTCCTTGTAGGCGATGCTCTCAGCGGTGTTAAGAGCACGTACTGGGGCCGTAACTTCAAGGATACAAAGATGAAGAACTACATGGAGTATAAGGAATCCATCCAGGCAGTTCTTAATGAGAACGAGGCAGAGGTTGCTGAGTAAGGTGCTCGTGGGATGAGCCCCGTAAAAGAAAAATGAATAGCGGGAGGCTCAGCCTCCCGCTTTTAATCCCTAATGATAATTAATTTGCAGAAATGGAGTTCTTATGGCTTCTCAACTAAAAAAGGTAGAGGAAATAAAAATATTCATTCTGTATTTGCTTGATAAGATCGGCTATCCCCTTGATTATGCTTGCATCGGTTCAATTATGGTGCAGGACGGTATCGTAAACTTTTTCGATTTTGCCCAGTGTTTTTTTGATCTGGTGGATGCGGGCCATATCCGTGAGATCGTAACGGATAAGACAGACCCTGCCATGCATGTTATCAACTGGGAACCGGAGAATGAGGAGAGCGAGCCCGAGCCCACGGCAACGGTGCTCTATGAGGTCACGGATACGGGCAGGCAGGTTGCTCGCGTGCTTTCCGATAATCTTATGGTCAGCGTCAGGGAGAAGAGCTACAGAAGTGCTCTGAGGCATCTTGATTTTGCCCGCAGAGGAGCATATATCGATCAGTCCTACAGACCTGACGGCGAAGGGTATCTGGTTACCTGCTCCATCAAGGACAAGAACGGCGTGATCATGGATCTTACAGTCAGGGCAGATAGCGAGTATCAGCTCAGAAGAATGATGAATAATTACGCAGAGCGCCCTGAGGTGGTGTTCCGCGGGGTAGTTGCACTCCTTTCAGGAGACGTAAATTACCTTTTTGAGGATCTTCAGTAAATCACTCGACCGGTTCTGCGGTCGGGTGATTTTTACTTGATACGAGTATTCATTAAAATAACAAAGTTCGGCAATAAATGAGAGGATTTTTGCGCCAAAAACACAAATGGACAAGAAACGCGGGGGTAAACTTGGTTAATTTGACGAAAAAAATGAATATTTTTTTGCCGATTATTTAAAAAAATACAAAATGCTATTGACAAAAAACATAACAGTGGTATAATACTATTACAGTATACGGACGGATTTAAATTTAGATTTTTAACTGGTTGCAGGTATTCAGATTGGATCAGGAATTACTCGAGATGATCTCCGGTGTAAAGGCCGGTAGGAACGAAAACTTTGAATTGTTGAAATCAAGATATAAACCGCTTCTTAACGATATGGCAAAGAGCTTTGAGGGCAGCGGTGCAGGTTCAAAGGATGACCTTCTCGAGGAAGCTGAGAGCGCCCTTCTGAAGGCTGCAATTTCTTTTGATATAGAAAAAGAGGGAATCACCTTTGGCTTGTATGCGAAGATCTGTGTCAGGAACGCTTTGATATCAGCTCGTCGACGCAGTGCTGCCAAGAAAAGAAGAGAAGCCGGCGAAGCGAAGAAACAGGAGTTCAAGCGTGCCCGTGTTCTTGAATCCTTCGGCAATATGAGCGCAGATGAGATCCTTGGAAGGATAGAGAGCAGTCTCTCGCCTTATGAGAGAAGGGTTTTCGAGGTCTATTTTTCGGGGAGAAGCGCAAAGGAAACGGCAGAGATACTTTCGTCAAGCGAGAGATCTGTCAATAACGCGGTGTACAGGATACGCACGAAGGCCAAAGAGCTCAGCGGTCTGTCACCTAAATAAAAGTATGAAAGCGTATGCTTCATATATATGCCCAAATAGTTTAATGAGAACGTTGTTTACAAAGGTAACGGTTAAAATCCGTTTAGGGCAAATTATTTCATTCCACCATTTTTAAGCGAGGTAAAAGATGTACGAGGACAAGACATTAGTTTGCAAGGACTGTGGCCAGGAGTTCGTTTTCACAGCAGGTGAGCAGGAATTCTATGCTGAGAAGGGTTTCCAGAACGAGCCTCAGAGATGCAAGGCTTGTCGTGACGCAAGAAAGAATGCGACCAGAGCTCAGAGAGAGATGTTCACAACTACTTGCGCACAGTGCGGTAAGGAAGCAAAGGTTCCTTTCCAGCCCACAAGCGACAGACCCGTATATTGCAGCGAGTGCTTTGCTGCAATGAAGGAACAGTAATCTATTTGCAAACTTGCATATATATTACGAAAGAAAAGACCGCTTCGGCGGTCTTTTCTTTGTTATCTTGAACTGACAAATTAGGGTTTGACGGGGAGACGGCTATGTAGGGGGCTTTTTGTAAAAAGCCCCCTACGACCCCAAAAAACTTCAAAAAAGGGATTAATAAGTTGTCTATAGGTATACTTTGTCATTCTTTATTACCCATAGTTTGAAGTTTTTTGCGGAGCTTTTTTACAAAAAAGCGACATATAAACCAAAATTTGATAAAATACAATACACCTCGGTATATCATCATTTTTCAAGATAACAGAATATCCCATAAACGGCAGACAAAGTATACATTTTTTTGCAAAAAGATATGTACAAAAGAGAGAAAATGTGTTATAATACATTGGATATATTGTTTTTTGGCGAAAATTCGCTTTTTATTCGAAAGGAATCAGTCTTTTATGGACGGTAAGGATTATAAAAATAAAAAATACCGCCCCCGCGAGGACAGAAAGGGCGGCGGATATGACCGCAAGGGCGGCGCGAAGCCTTCCTTTGACGAGGAAAGAGACGTGTATACCGACGGCCTCATTGCGGGAAGAAATGCTGTGCGAGAGCTTCTTCGCTCCGGCAGAAGCGTAGATAAGCTTTTTGTCAAGGAGGGAGTTCGAGAAGGCTCACTGACCGTCATCGTGGCGGAGGCTATCAAGGCGAAGATCCCCGTCGTTGAGGTAACTCAGGAAAAGCTTGATTCCCTTTCTCAGGGAATAACCCATCAGGGCGTCGTTGCAATGGCGGCTCAGAAGGAGTATACCGACGTTGACGGAATACTTGCTATAGCGGCGGAACGCAGTGAAACGCCTCTCATCGTAATTGCCGACGGCATTGAGGATCCCCATAATATGGGTGCTCTTATCAGATGTGCAGAGTGTGCGGGGGCTCACGGAATCATTATTCCGAAAAGACGCTCTGTAGGTATAACTCCTACGGTAGCTAAATCCTCTGCGGGAGCCATCGAGCATATGGCAATAGCAAAGGTCACCAATATTTCCGCAACTATTGATGAGCTGAAGAAGAAAGGGCTCTGGATATTTGCGGCAGAGGCAGGCGGAGCTGCTTACTATGAAACAGATTTTAATATCCCAAGCGCAATAATATTCGGAAGCGAGGGCTTCGGAGTTGGCAAAGCCATTAAAGAAAGGTGCGATTTCATCGTTTCTATTCCCATGTATGGCAAGGTCAATTCGCTGAACGTTTCCACAGCGGCATCTGTAGTGCTTTGCCACGCCGCAAGAATGCAAAGACAGGGCAAGTGACCCGAAACTGATAATTCCAGAAAGGAATGGTCTATTTATGAGCGATAAGAAAGAAAATGGGAAGTCTCTGACAGCCAAGGATCTGCTGTCAAGACTTAAGAAAAACAGCGCAGAGAATAATAACAGCGCCGAGAAAAAGAATACAACATATTCCGACTTCGTTGCAAAAAGAGAAAAGGAAGAAGAGAATAAGCAGTTTGCAGATCTTCCTCTTGATGAGCTTGATTTCAATACAGTATACGATGAGGTCTATGCTGAGGCGCAGGAGGAGGAAATGAAGAATTCCGCTCCCACCTCTTACGATATAGCAGCTTCCGAGTTCTTTGGCTCAGACGGTGCCGCGAATGATCAGTACGTTTCAGAGGATGAGGTTGATGCCGAGCTTTCCGATGCTCAGCTCTTTGACGATGAACAGCTTGCAGGCGAAGCCTTTATTTCTGAGGAAGCCGATGAATATGCTCAGTATTTTGCGGAGCTTGCAGATGCGGCAGACGATGTCTACGTGGATTACGGTGCAGAGGAAGGAGCTGCAGCATATGATGCTGAGGCTTACTCCGGTGAGACCTATGACGAGGCTTACGTAACTCCCGAGGAGGATACATATTACGAGGACGTTATTCCCGATGATGACTTCTTTGATAACGATCCCATTGAAGAGGATTTTTGCGAGGAGTATCCCGAGGAGGAATACGTAGAAGAGGAATATGACGAGGAGCGCGACTTTGAGAATCTCGTAAATGAGGTGACCGGCGGAGCTCCCGTGGATGAGATAGACGAGACAGATATCAGCCTTATGGTAGCTCTCGGTATGGAATCCGAGCTTGCAAAGACTGTTGGTGAGGAGACTGCCTCTCAGCTTACTGACGATTACGTTGCCGAGCAGGAGGAGTGGGTGGACCGAGCTGACAGATTCGGTGCTAACGAATACACAGATCCCGAGCAGAACGGCGACATTGCAGATGAATACAGAAAGAGAAATGCTCTTTCCTTCTGGAAGATGATCGTAGCGGCAGCGCTTTCAGTAGTACTTCTCGTGTTCGAGAATCTTCCTGTTATCGGCTTCCAGCTTGCAGGCCCCTTCGATCCTGCAGTTTATCCCGTGGTGTATATCATGGCAGACCTTCAGATCCTTCTCTTTATCGTAGCTCTTGTGTTTATCCATATCGCAAGAGGCATAAGAGATGCGCTCAGCTTTAAGCCGTCAGTAGATTGCCTGCCTGCAATACTTACTATTGCCGCTGTAGTTAACTCTATAGTAATGGCGGCAACAACAGTTCCCGGCGTTGAGCCTGTTCTCTTCAATTTCGTAACAGCTATCTGCCTTGTTTGCACAGCGGTTAACGATTATATGACAGTCCGCCGCGAAATATTCAGCTTTAACATCGTTTCCTCCAGAAAGCCTAAGTTCGTAATGCGCCGCCTTTCAATGAGAGACTCTGTTCTCGAAACTGAGGCGGTAGCGGGAATGGACGCTCAGGGCGCAGACGAGGGCGATATCATAAAGATCCAGAAGACCGACTTTGTTGACGGTTATTTCTGGAGAACAAAGTCAAAGCCTACAGTGAGCCGTGCGGTTATCGGACTTGCAACAGTTCTTTCCGTAGCCCTTGCCGTGGTAGTTGCGGTGTATTCCTTTGTAACAAAGGCTGATAACCCCATTAATACAGGCTTTGCAGTGCTCAGTGCCGCAATGCCCGCTTGTATGGTGGTTTCCGGATTCTATCCCTTCTACAGAGCAAACCGCCGCGCGTATGATAACGATAGCACTATCATCGGTGAGACAAGCGTTGAGGAGTATTCCGGAGTTGGCGTTATCTCATTTGACGACGTAAATGTTTTCCCCTCCTACTCCGTAAAGGTAAGAAACGTAAGACTTTTCAATAACAGCCGAATCGATAAGGTGCTTTACTATGCCGCAAGCGTGTTCTCCGCAACAGGAGGCCCTCTTGCAGACGTGTTTGAAGTAGCAACGATGGAAACGGGACACTCCGATAACGTTCAGATCCTTGAAACAGGCACGGGCTATATCGAGGCTGAGGTAAACGGAAGAAGCATTATGTTCGGCCGCGCGCAGGCGCTTGCAAAGCACGGTATCCTCATTCCCGATGAGGTGGTGGAGGAGAACTCCGATATCCCTGTTGACTGCTCCGTAATGTATATGATCTATCAGAGAAAGCTTGTTGCAAAGATGATCGTAAATTACGTGCTTGATCCCGATTTCGAGTACGTGCTCAAGCAGCTCACCGTAAGCGGAATGTGCGTTTGCGTAAAGACCTTTGACCCCAATATTGACGAGGATATGATCTGCCGTCAGATTAACGGCGGTAAATACTCCATGAGAGTTATCAAGTATAAGAACACCGAGGAGATCACAAAGTATTCCCGCAGAGCAGAGGGCGGTATCGTTTCAAGAGATAATACAAAGTCTCTCCTTCATACCGTATCCTATTGCGATAAGATCCTGAGTGCAAAGAAAACAGGCTTTGTCATCAGTATCATTGCTGCGATCCTCAATGCAGTAATAATGGCGGTGGTGCTTATGGCAGGAAGCTTTGGTTCGTTCTATAGCGTATACGTGGCGCTGTGTCAGCTCTTCTGGCTCATCCCCGTAATCATAACAACGAAGCTTATTGTAAGATAATATTGTTTTTGAAAGGAAGGGCGGAGGATTCTCCGCCCTTGTTATTGAAATAATGAGAGAAGATATTAAAAGCTTTATAACCGAGGTGCAAAAGCCCGGACGGTATACCGGCGGCGAGCCCGGCAGTATTTATAAGAATAAAGAAGACGTTAAGATGAGGGTAGCATTTTGCTTTCCCGATACCTATGAGATAGGAATGTCAAATCTCGGTATGAGGATACTTACAGGTGTTCTTAATGAGATGCAGGACGTGTGGTGCGAGAGAGTTTTTGCCCCCTGGACTGATATGGAGGCCAAAATGAGAGAGAGAGGAGTTCCTCTCTTTGCTCATGAATCCGGGGATAACGTAAGAGACTTCGATATGGTTGCCTTCACGCTCCAGTATGAGCTTTGCTATACAACGGCCCTTAATATGCTTGATCTTGCAGGCATTCCATTGAAGAGCGCTGACCGTGGTGAGGAGTATCCCATAGTCATTGCAGGAGGCCCCTGCGCGTATAATCCCGAGCCTATGGCGGATTTTGTGGATATTTTCTCCATCGGCGAGGGCGAGGAGGCACTCCCTGAGCTTTGTGCCCTTTATATAGAAATGAAGGAAAACGGCACATATACAAAGGAAGAGTTCTTGCGCCGCGCCGCACACCTTGAAGGATTTTACGTTCCTTCGCTTTATGATATTACCTATAACGAGGACGGCACTGTAAAGGCAATCAATACAAAGGCTGACGACGTTCCGAAAACCGTGAGGAAGAGGATCGTTGCAGACGTTGATAAGGCATACGTGCCCACAAATCCTGTTTTACCCGTTATCGAAACTGTGCACGACAGAATAACCCTCGAGGTGTTCCGCGGATGTATCAGAGGATGCCGCTTCTGCCAGGCGGGATTCGTAACGAGACCCGTAAGAGAAAAGAGCCCCGAAACTCTTTGCTCTCAGGCAAGAGAGATATCCGATAATTCCGGATATGATGAGATCTCAATGTGCTGTCTCTCTATTTCCGACTATTCAAAGGTTAATACCTTTACGGATAAGCTCCTTGAATGGACGGACGACGAAAGAATCAATCTCTCCCTGCCTTCCCTCAGAGCGGATAGCTTCACAAAGGAGCTTATGCAGAAGATATCAACAGTCCGCTCAAGCACCCTCACCTTTGCTCCTGAGGCCGGAAGTCAGCGCCTTCGTGATGTTATTAATAAGAACGTTACCGAGGCAGATATCCTCCGCGCCGCAGGCGTTGCATTTGCTGCAGGCAAGAATCAGGTGAAGCTCTATTTTATGAACGGACTTCCTTATGAGAATGATGAGGATATCGTAGGTATCGGCAAGCTTGCAAAGAAGGTCATCGAGGAGTATTTCAATACCCCCGGAGTAAACCGTAAGCGTCAGCCTCAGGTTACCCTCAGTGTTGCCTGCTTTATCCCCAAGCCCTTTACTCCCTTCCAGTGGGAAAGACAGAATACGGCAGAGGAGCTTGAAGCAAAGCAGAAGCTTCTGCTTTCCTCAATAACAGACAGAAAGATCAAGTGTAATTATCACGATGCAAAGGTATCCCGCCTTGAAGCAGTATTTGCAAGAGGAAACAGAAAGCTCGGCGCAGCCCTTGAGGAGGCTGTAAAGAGGGGTATGACCTTTGATGCGTGGGAAGAGATATTTGATTATGATAAGTGGATGGACGTGTTTGAGGCTACGGGCATCGATCCCGCATTCTTTGCGAACCGTTCCATGGACGATAATGAGATCCTCCCCTGGGATATGATAGACTGCGGAGTTTCAAAATCCTTCCTTCTCCGTGAAAGACATAAGTCTCAGGAGGCGGCAACAACCCCCTCCTGTAAGGAGAAGTGCTCCGCCTGCGGCGCAAACGGACTTGTAGACCCCGAGCTTTGCCGCTGGTGTCCCGGCCATAAGGAGGAGGAGGCTGAGTATCTCGGTCAGAATATTACAGCAAAGGACTTTGCGGCAAATGATGATGGAAAGCGCGACGCAAGAGGCGCCGGTGCTGCGAAGAATCCCAGCGCAAAGCCTGTTCGCGCAGTAAAGGTAAGATTCTCCGAGTCCGGAGCCCTCACCTACGTTTCTCATCTTGATATAAACCGCGCGGTGATGAGAGGTCTCGTAAAATCAAAGCTTCCTCTTTATTATACGGAGGGCTTTAATCCCATCCCCAAGCTCACCTTTGCATCCCCCCTGTCAACAGGCTGCGGCGGTGAGAATGAGTATTTCCGTATAAAGCTTGTAAATGACGTTGAGGATAGCGTGATCTTTGAAAGACTGAAGGCTTCAATGCCTGACGGCATCGAGGTCCTTGAGGTCTATTCCTCTCCCTCCGAGTTCAAGGAGATCGCCTGGGCGGAAAACGAGATCGATTTCAAGTGCTCAGTTCCCGAGGGCGCTGAGGCAATGCTTGAAAAAGAGTTTTCAGGCGAGGTAATGGTCCTTAAGAAGACCAAGAGAAGTGAGAAGGAAGTGGATATCAGCCCCTATTTCAAGGATATCTCCTTTGAAAGAACAGAGGACGGAATGAAGATAAGGGTTTTTACCTGCGCTGATAACACAAATTATCTTAATCCCGAGTATATTGCAAAGGTCGCTCTTCGTATCCTCTCTGAGGGTGATAATGGATACCATACGATAACCAGAAAGCAGTTCTATACAAAGGATAATAAAGCGTTCCGCTGATCAGAATATTCTCTCAAGGGAAAATGATTCTGTTTTGCGTAGTCGCTCCATAAGACAACCGAGCTGTGTGCGGGCAACGAGATAACCGGTCTCGTTGCCCGCTTCTGTTTCTGTTTTGAGAAGGGCGATGGTGTCGTCAATAGATTCAATGCTCTCCCGATGAACTGTCAGCGCAAACCATCTCTTTGATTTGTCCCATTCGTTTTCGAGATCAGATGAGTCGGCGCTTTGCAGATCTTTCGGTAGAGAATCAATAAGAGATATAAGCTTGTCAGTCTTTTCTGAAATAAATACGGCGTTCAGCGTGACGGCGCAAATGAGAAGCGTGAGAGTGGTGACTCCTGCAATAAAAGCCTTCATATTTCCTCCTTATATATAATGTTGATGCTCCCGTCATCGGTGACGGAAAAGAGGAGTATTTCGTCAGAGCTTTTCTTGATACTTCTGAGATGCTTTTCAAGACGTGAGCGAGTCCAGCCGGCACAGATTATGTTACGGTCAACGATCACACGGTCAATGATGAGAGCGTGAGCGATGCCCGTTTCCGTAGGATCGATTCCCATATCCGTGCAGGTGGGGGAGTCGGCAGAAGCCTTTTTGAAGACGGAGAGCTTTCCGTTTTCCTCGAGGATCGCGTAGTTCACGTCGGAGATGTTGGAAATCCCTTGCTGTCGAAGAGAGCCGATAAGCTCACTTATGCACATACGCTGCCTTGTCAGCTCCTTTTGGTCAAGCACTCCGTTTTTGATGATAAAGCTGGGCCGCCCGCCGAGGAGGATCTTCAGCTTTGGTATGCGCAGAATAATATATGAAAGAATGACCTCTGTGGATAATAAAAGAAAAATGGGAATAATAGCGTAGGAGAAGGGGGTGTCTGTCTCGTATATGGGCGTTGCGGCAAGGTCCGAGAGCATAATGGTTATTATAAGCTCGGATATCTGCAGCTCACCAACCTGACGCTTCCCCATGAGCCTCATGGTGATAATGAGAGTTATATATATGAGAAGTGTTCGTATAAACACAGTGATCATAACGGGATATAGCTCCTTTGTTTATCTCTGATAATAGTACCCCGAAAAGCAAAAGTTATACTTGTGATGTTACACAAAGTGAAAAAATGTCAAAAAATCCCTTGACAACGGGGATGAAAGAATGTATAATGTAAATCCACCCGCGAGAGAGTGGGCACTTCGAAAAAGAGCTTGAAAAAAACTTCAAAAAAACTTTGAAAAAAGTTTCAAAAAAGTATTGACAAGGGAATAACGAAGTGATATAATGTTCAAGCTGTCGCAGAGAGCGATAGCGAGAAGCTCCTTGAAAATTGAACAACAAGACAAACAAAGACTCCGAAAATTCTTTTGAATTTTTAAATTGTAGTAGAGATACTACGAGCTCTTTAAAGTAAGAAGAGCAGAATCAA
>JAFQDC010000022.1 GCA_017416205.1 Clostridia bacterium
CATTTTTGGAGTCTTTTCTTTAGCAGAGCCTTTTGCCTTTGGTTCCTTTGTAAGGTTGAAGTTTTTTGGGAGTGCAGAGGACTTTTTTTCAAAAAAGTCCTTTGCATCCTTTTATCCCCAAACCAAAATTTGACAAAAAAAGAGACTGTCGCACCTCGACAGTCTCTTTTGGTTCAGTCACAGCAGGGATCGCTCTTTTTTGCCTTGGGAGCATCCTTTGCGGGGGGAGTTGTATCGCCGAGTCCTGAGATCTCGGAAAACATTACGTCGCGCTTTGCGGTCTCAACGGCATCTGTGGGCACGATTATCTTTGATGCTCTGCCGTTTGCCATCTGCACAAGCGCTTCATACTTCTTAAGCTCAAGCACTGCCGCGTCGGCGCCTGCTTCTCTGAGAGCACGAAGTCCATCCGCCTCTGCCTTCTTTGCAAGGAATATGGCCTTGGCTTCACCCTCGGCACGGGCAATTCTGGCATCTCTCTCACCCTCTGCGGCAAGGATCATTGCCTGCTTGTCACCCTCAGCGCGGGTGATGGCCGCAGCCTTATGTCCCTCAGCCTGAAGCAGAGTCTCTCGGCGGTCGCGCTCAGCCTTCATCTGCTTTTCCATGGCGTTCTGGATCTCTGCGGGAGGAATGATGTTCTTAAGCTCAACGCGGCCTACCTTGATGCCCCACTGATCCGTGGCCTCATCAAGGATCGCCGTCATCTTGCCGTTTATGGTATCACGGGAGGTGAGAGTTCCGTCAAGCTCAAGCTCACCTACAAGGTTACGAAGAGTGGTCGCGGTGAGATTTTCAAGAGCAGAGATGGGGTTGACTGCTCCGTATGCATAAAGCTTTGCATCATAGATACGGAAATACACCACGGTATCTATCTGCATCGTTACGTTATCCTTTGTGATAACGGGCTGGGGAGGAGAGTCAAGGACCTGCTCCTTCAGGGTTATCTTCTTCGATATCCTTTCAAGGAAAGGAATGAGGAAATGAAGACCCGCGCCCCAGGTCGCACGGTATTTACCGAGAAACTCAATAACGTACTCAGTTCCCTGAGGAACTACCTTAAGGCAGGATATGATAATAACTAATAATACTACGGCCAGGGGAATGATAAAATATTCCATAAATTTACCGCCTTTCATTTATTCAGATAACCGGAACGGTTCTCTTTATTGATATTATAACCTATTGAAAACAGTTCTTCAATAATTTTGTACATAATAATCCTCTTTTCCGTTCAACAAAATATAACAAGTGGTTATTGCAAAACAGAAAGATGCGTGATATAATATATAGTGATTGTTTATGCCCAAGTTTATCAGATATCAGAATGACCATAATTTCTCACAAAGGAAGAAAGGTATTTTATGAAAAACTGGTTTATTTTCAAACATGATAAGGATAAGAAACATTTGATCATCTACGGCATAGTTTCCCTGCTGTTTACGGTTGTTGCTCTTCTGCTTTCCGTATTCTGGGTGACAGCACTTGCAGGCGGAGCCGTGCTGTTTGGTATACTGCAATTCAGAATCGGCTTTACGGACAAGTGCCCTGTTTGGATACAGGACGTTCTTATAGTCATTCTTGCGCTGATAGTGTTTATAATTATGCAGATCACCATCTCCTGCGGAATATTCTTAATCGGAATATTTAAGTTCATTATGAACGTTCTGTTGGTGCTTGGCGCTACTGCTCTTCTATGGGCCGTTACCGGCAAGATGAAGGCTTCCGTGATCTTTATGACCGTTTTCACTCAGGTATTTGCGGTTGCCGACCACCTTGTTGTTCAGGCAAGAAGCTTTGAGATCCAGTTTTCCGATTTCGCCTCCCTCGGCACTGCGGCTCAGGTTGCAGACCAGTACGAGTTTGAGCTTTCCGAGATCACAAAGATAGGCATCCTTCTTGCCATCGTGTTTATCACAGCACTCTCACTTACGAAGTTCCCCAAAAAGGAATGGAACGTAAAGCAGCTTGCCTTCTGCCTCGTTTCCGTAATCTGCGCAGCACTTTGCGTTGTTGTGATCTACACTCAGGTAGGCTCCTCCATAATCGCATATCAGGATAAATACTGGAAGTACCGCGGAAGCGAGCGAAACGGCTTCTTCGTTAATATGATCTATTCCGCAAGCGCAACGAGAGTCCTCACTCCCGAGGGCTATGAGGATGAGCTTCTTGAATATCAGCTTGACGAGTTCCTTGACGAGAAAAAGGAAGATAACGATACTGACGGCGAAAAGAAGCGCCCCAACGTTATCGTTATCATGAACGAGACCTTCTCCGACGTTCAGCATATCACCGAGTATATGGGCGGCGAGATGAATACGGATATTGAGGTAACCCCCTTCCTTGATTCTCTTGACGACGCGGCTCCAAATATTATCAAGGGTCACGCTCTCTCCTCAGTTTACGGCGGAAACACCGCAAACTCCGAGCTTGAATTCCTTACGGGTCTTTCAGTTCAGTTTATTCCCAGAAATACAGTTGCCTATAACCTTTATATGAACGAGAACAACAGCTTCACACTTGTTGATTCCTTCAATCAGGCAGGATACAAAACTGTTGCGATCCATCCCGAAAACCCCACGAACTGGTCCAGAGACAAGATCTACGATTTCTTTGGATTTGACGAAAAATACTTCAAGGGTGACTTTGAGCCCCTCTCTGAAGATGACCTTTTCCGTACTCACGTGAGCGATGCTACCATTTATGATAAGATCATCGAGCTTTACGAGAGCAAGGAGGAAGGCACTCCTCTCTTTAACTTCACCATTACCATGCAGAACCACTCCGGCTTCTCCACCATCGGCTTTGACTACGGTGTTGAGATCGAGGGAATGAACAACTATACAGGTATCAGAGAATACCTCACCTCCATCAACAACTCCGATACGGCTCTCAAGGGTCTTATCGAGTACTTCGAGAAGGCTGACGAGGAGACCGTTATCGTATTCTTCGGTGACCATCAGCCCTCCCTTGCAAACATTGCTTCAAAGTTCTACGGAGTGAAGGACGACGATACCACTCTCCGTCAGCAGTCCAAGTACGCAGTTCCCTATTTCCTCTGGGCAAACTTTGATATTGAAACCGAGCGCGAAACAGAGCTTACCAGCATCAATTTCCTTTCCACGTATCTGCGCGATATAGTTGATATCCCCGAAACAAAGCTCAGCCGCTTCGTTGAAAAGATGAACTCCGAGGTAATGGCGATCAACGCTATGGGCTGGTTCGACTACGATTATAACTTCCACGAGTCAAGCTACTCAAAGCCCGAGCTCAATGAAGCCCTGAAGCTTTACAGCTATCTTCAGTACAATATGCTTTTCGAAGAAGACAACAAGATACTCAGTATCTTTGAGGTGCCTGCAACGGCTGACTGATCATGTTTGAAAAGGATTATATTGTAGTATCGGTTGAGGGAGATTACGCATATCTTCGCGACGAAAGCGGAGAGTGCGACGAGGATCTGTTCATTGCCCTTGCGCTGCTGCCTGCAGGCACAGACGTGGGCACACGTCTTCACTATGAAAACTTCTCCTATGAAATAATTTAAGATAAAGCTCCTTGCCAAGGCAAGGAGCTTTTTTGTTTTATCCTTGCAACAGCAGCAAATATAGCTCCCTTTTGGGGAGCTATATTTTTTTGCTTTTGCTACTATTTTCATGGGTATTCTTTCAACCGTATGAATAGAATTAAAAAGGAGGACACAATGGCGTCATATCAATTGGATATTGAAAACGCAGACAAACATTTAAGCATTGAACGTCTCCATCTGGGAGACAACGGTATCAGAACACTTGATTTTTATTTTCAAAGAAGCGGAAAGCACCTTGATATTCCTGACGGCTGTACTGCTACCCTTTACGCAGTACTCCCGGACAAAAGCGTGATATATGATTCCTGCGAGATCTTTGGCGACTGCGTAAAATACACGGTTACGGGGGGCACCGATCACCCTTCCCTTACGTCTATGGAAGGAGAATCTCTTTGCGAGATACGCCTGACCTTTGCAGACGGAAAGACCTTAACGAGCCCTTCGTTTTCTGTCTTTTGCGACGGAGTCTTGCAGGATGACGGTGCCATCGAGGCTTCAGAAAGCTTCAGCGCTCTTACAGATGCACTTGCAAGAGCCGAGGCCTGCGAAAGCGGATATATGGCTACCTTCAACACCTTCGTATTTGACGAGACCCGAGGTCACGATGATGCCAATCTGTCAGCATTTCAACGTATATTCGAAAAGCACGAGAGCAAAGAAGGCTTCAACACTTATATCCGTTACTCATCCACCGGTGACAGCATTCTTCCCGCAGAGGTATACTTTGAGGGCAGAGACTATTCTATCGTTTCCGCACTTGGACCCGATGTAAAAACAGCATATCTCATCATATATGCTCATGGAGAGATCACCTACAAAAAGCAGACCCTTTCTCTCTCCGGAGACGGAAACGGATCGGGTGAAAGCGGCGCGACCTTTATTCCCTCGGTCAGCAAGGAAGGTATCCTATCCTGGACCAACGATAAGGGACTTGCAAATCCTGCGCCTGTGAGCATTAAGGGTACAGACGGAAAAAGCGCATATGCTTATGCTAAGGACGGCGGCTACACGGGGACTGAGGCGGAATTTGCAGAGATGCTCAATTCACTTTCAGACGTTGAATACATTGATTCCGTTGGTTGGGGCGCGCTTAAGACCTATAGCGGTTACATTAACGGCAGCGGTAACTTTACGGAGCACGTTAATTACATTACGTCAGATTTTATTGAGGTTGTTCCCGACACGGATATCGTTTATTCAAATCTCAGAGGAATCAACAGACAGAGCTACGTTATCTCCGCATATGATGAAGACAAGGCATTCGTTTCTCAAAGCTCCGTATATGTTGATGACACAGGAGCAAGCGGCGGTACAGGCATTTATCTCTCCGGTACGTACAGCATTCCTGTGGGAGTAGCTTACGTCCGAATAATGGACTGGAAGGATAAGACCGGATCATTTACATATGTGAAGAAGATAGAAAAGAGTGCCGATGAAAACGCTCTTGACGGCACACAGTGGCGTGGCAAGAAGCTTTTTGCTTTCGGTACGAGCATCACTGATACCACCTATACAAATACGGAAACGGGAGAGGTTACGGGAAAGTACCTTCCCTTCCTTGCTGAAATGTCGGGACTTGAGGTTACCGACTACGGAATTGCAGGAGGCACCATTGCAACGGGCGGTCTACACAACGCAAGCGGCAATATACTTACAAAAATACTTGCTACAGACGTTTCGGGAGCAGACCTTATCACAATCGAGGGCTTTGTCAACGATTTTGCCTGCGCGGTATCTCTCGGTGAAGTGACTGACACGGAAAACACCACTCTTTGCGGTGCTATCTATCAGGCTGTTAAATACTGCCTTGAAAAATCAAGTGCAACTGTCGTTCTTATTACAGACAGCACGGGAAAGAAATATACTATGTCTTCTACGGGAAATGAAGCGGATTATACCGTTTCCAAGCTCAACAGCCTTGACCTCAAGCAAGTGGACTATAACAATGCGATCATCAAAATGGGACAGTATATGGGTGTTCCCGTTATTGATGCAGGGGGAAACTCACATATAAACTGCTTCAGACCATCCTATATCATCGATCAGATACACCACACCACTGAAGGCGGAAAGCAGTATGCTACTGCAATATGGTCGGAGCTTAAAAGCATCGGTCTTTCACAGACCTCTGTTCCCGTTGACAAAGAGCCTGAAGTAAAAGCTCTTTGGGATATGGCAGACAGAACAGAGCTTACTGCAGAGGAAGCGGGTGTGACCATCACAACCTCTACTCCTACTCACACCATTGCAGGAACTACAGCCCGAAGCATATCATATGATAAATATATAAGAGGCTGTACAAGCAACGGTAACTGGCAGTTCGGTGAGGCATACCAGCCGATAATCAGCAATATCGGCAAAGACAGCTTCACTATGGAAATTATCGCTGCACAGGTTGGTCTTGGTATGCCGATGGATTTGGAAGTTAACAAATCATATAAGCTGACCTATACTGTCGATGCGACCCACAGAATTTATGCTACCTATTTTAATGAGAGTGGTGTTTACCAAAAGGCAACAGCCATTCAGGGAAGTGACACGGCGGCAGGAACTTATACAAAAACCTTTACCGCTGAGAACTACGCATATTGTCAGATCACCTTCCGCGGTCCTGTGAGGACTTACAACTATTCGGGCATTATGCTTGAGGAAGCTTAACTCCAACTGAACAACAAAAGGAAGGAAAAATGCTATGACATGGGAAATAGTTCTCGGTCTGATAGCTCTCTTCGGCTTCGTAGCTTCTGTTGCCGCATACGTTTCCAAGCTTTCACGGATTCTTGCCACCCTTGATACTACCATAAAAATGCTTGACAGTACCATTAAGGAACTCAAGAAAAACAGCCATGAAACCCATAGAGAGCTATTTTCAAAGATACGGAAAAATGAACAGAAAATTGAAAATCATGAGGGACGCATACGTCACCTTGAGGAAGGAAAAAGAAATGACTGTATTTATTAAAAGATTCTTGCCCCGATTCAGATCCTGGGCACTGTGGCTGTCTATCTCAGCCCTTATCGTTTTCTGTGTGAAGCAATTTGCAGGAATCGATATTTCCGATACCGTTGACAGCTTTATGAACGTGCTTCTTCCCGTTCTCGTTGCCTTCGGTATAATCAACAATCCTACAGACAAAACATCAATATAAGGAGGAACAATGAGTAATTCAACACTTGCAAAAAAGTATATTCCCTCACCTGAAACCAATCACTGGGGAAAAAGAAAAGAGAGGATCGCAAAGATCATAGTTCATCACGCGGCGGGAGTAATATCTGCCGAAAATCTTGCAAAGCTCTTTGCCGATCCACAGAGAGGTGCCAGTGCCACCTACTGCATCGGATATGACGGTGCTATCGTCCGCTGTCTTGACGAGGGCATCACCCCCGGAACGTCCGGCGGATACGAGGCTGATCGTGACGCTATCACAATTGAGGTCTCAAACTCCGCCTCGGGAGGACAGTGGCCCGTTTCAAACGCTTCTCTTCAGAGCCTTATAAAGCTCTGCGCAGATATTGTCAAAAGGAACGGTCTCCAAAACCTTGTAAAGGGCAAGAACCTCTGCTGGCATTCTATGTATCAGGCTACGGCCTGTCCCGGTCAGTATCTTCTTTCAAAGATGGACTATATTGCCGCCGAGGCAAATAAGATCAATACTCCTCCGCCCGTAAAGGAGGAAAGCACAGACGTCGTCCATACTGTGTCAGCGGGAGAAACCCTGTCAGGGATCGCAAGTAAGTACGGTACGGACTATACCGTCCTTGCAGAGCACAACAAGATCGCTGACCCGAACCTTATTTTCCGGGGGCAGAAAATAAAGATCCCTGCCACAGGCACAGGATCTACAAGCTATACAGTTAAAAGCGGTGACAGCCTTTGGACCATCGCCGAAAAGCTACTGGGAAACGGAAGCCGATATACGGAGATAAAAAGCCTCAACGGCCTTACCTCAGATCTTATCCACCCCGCACAGGTATTAAAGATACCGAGGTGATCATAAAAAAACGTCAAATTACGGTTTGACGGGTGATTTAAAGTTTGCGTTACGGCTACAGCAGGAGCGAGGACCCAAGTTAGTCCTTCCCCCATGATTCGGGGGAAGGTGTCACCGATGCAGTATCTAAAAACTCAAAAAAATAGTATTTCCAGAGTTAAAGCAAAAGATCTTGTTATCTTTA
>JAFQDC010000023.1 GCA_017416205.1 Clostridia bacterium
ACAATTCGCGGCTAAAAAGCCGCATTTAACAATGAAATCCGCCGTAATAATCGGCGGATTTCTACTTTTTTACTGCGTTTTTCACTTATCTAAATACTATATGTTTTGCGGCTTTTGTTCTGCGCCTTTTTCGACAGTCTGAAAGGGACTCTACCGACAGTAGAGTCCCTTTGGTATCAAGGGTTTTCGGCGCTTTTTTCTTGACAAGGATATTTCACTGTGCTAAAATACAAAAAGAGATAAAGACAAAAAAGGAGGGATAGCGATGGACGAGCTCAAAAGGATCGTAGCCAAAAACATAGCCGAGCTTCGCCGCGATTCGGGGCTCACTCAGCTCCAGCTTGCAGAAAAGCTGAATTACTCCGATAAGGCCGTCTCCAAATGGGAGTCGGGCGCGTCTATCCCCGACGTTGCAGTTCTTCTCAGTATTGCAAATCTTTTCGGCGTTACGGTAGACTATCTCCTTTCTGAGGATCACAAGATCCCCGTCAAGGAGATCGTAAACGGTACTATGAAGGGACGGAGAAATCTCGTTATCACCCTTCTGTCCGTAGCCCTAGTCTGGCTTATCGCAACTGCCGTTTTCGTTGTTCTCGCTATTCTTTCATTTACAGATATCGCCTGGCTTTCTTTTATCTACGCTATCCCCACAAGCGCTGTAGTTCTTGTGGTGTTCAACTCCATCTGGGGAAAGAAACGACATAACTACGTATATATTTCCATTCTTATGTGGTCCACGCTTCTTTCCGTGTACCTTTCCCTGCTCCCGCTGAACCTCTGGCTCATATTCCTCATCGGAATCCCCGGTCAGGTCATAATATGCCTTTGGGCAGGAATGAAAAAGCCGCAAAAGGATCAATGATCGAAATATATAGGGCTGTCTTAATTGACAGCCCTTTTTTGATGTATTATAAATTAAGGTTTGACGGGAAGGTAGATGCAAAGAACTTCAAGCTATAGGTAATAATAATTGCTAAGTACATCTATAGACTGTTTATTTGTCTTTTTTTAAAAGTTTTTTGGGGTCGTAGGGGGCTTTTTACAAAAAGCCCCCTACATTATTGCATATTGCTTATTTTACAAATACCTCAAATGATTTACCTGCAAGGCAATCCTTGCCGATGTATATCTCAAAGAGGCCCCTTTCAAGAGTATATGATCCGTCGGGAAGATAGAAACCAAGCTCTTCGTATCCAAGCTCAAAGGTGACTTCCTTTTCCTCGCCGGGCTCGAGGGCGATCTTCTTAAAGCCCTTAAGCTCACGTAAGGGACGCATATAGGATGCCTTCAGGTCGCGGATATATATCTGAGCTGTCTCCTTGCCCGCTCTATCGCCTGTGTTCTTGACCTTTACTGTGAACTTAAGCTTTTCGCCGTTTATAATATCCTCATATCCTATCTCGCATCTCTCGGCCTTTGCATCTGAATACTCAAAGGTGGTATAGGAAAGACCGTATCCGAAGGGGTAAAGGGGAGATGCGGGACTGTCGGTATAGCAAAATTCGGGATGCTCTCCGTAATAGCCATCAACGGGGCGGCCTGAGGAGGTCACGTTATAGTAAAGGGGAATATGTCCCGTGCGGCGCACAAAGGTGACGGGAGCGCGTCCTGAGGGATTATAGTCACCGAACACTGTCTTAATTGCCGCGTGAGCCGCCCGGGTGCCGCCGTGCCAAGCAATGAGGATAGCATCGAGATAGGGTTCAACGCTTTCAAGGGCAAGAGGTCGGCCACAGAATATTACGCCCACTACCTTCTTTCCCGTAGCCTTAGCCTTTCTGCAAATAGCCTCCTGATCGGGAGTGAGAGAAATATCGCTTCTGCATCTTGCCTCGCCCGTTACCGTGTGGCTCTCGCCAAGCAGGAGAAGAACGGTGTCAGCATGAGCAAGCCAATATGTGCTGTTATCGTGAATGCCGTAATCGCAGGTATATACGGTTCCGCCGCCCTGACCTACTACCTCGTTCAGAGCTTCTCTGAGGCTGGGGGTGGATGCTCCCAGATATCCGTCAAGTGCCCAGCTTCCGTGGAGGAGGCGTCGGTCATCAAAGAAGGGACTTGACGCTACGATAGTCTGATCCTTTCTGAGGGGAAGAACACCGTCGTTCTTTACGAGCACCATGGACTCGGCTGCAAGCTTTTCTGAAAGGGCCACGTGATGCGCTCTGTCGATCTTTTTGGCTTCTACGTAGGGATTGTCGAAAAGTCCCGCCGCAAGCTTTACTCTGAGAACTCGGAGCACCGCTTCGTCAAGGGTTTCCATAGATACCTCGCCTGAAAGCACAAGATCGCGGAGAGTATTTATGTAATGCTCGTCTGCCATATCCATATCAAGACCTGCATTTAAGGCAAGGCGGGTGCAATCGGCCATGTCCTCTGCAAGGCCCTGCCTTTTCAGCTGAGATACGGCAAACCAGTCGGCAATAACAAATCCTTCAAACCCCAGGTTTCCTCTGAGAATATCTGTGAGATACTTTTTGCTTGATGTGACAGGCTCGCCGTTGATGTCGTTAAAGGATGACATAACAGTTCCCGCGCCTGCCTTTACTGCCGCTCTGAAGGGAGGGAGAACGTAGTTATAGAGAGTATAATCGGATATCTCCGTTCTGTGATAGTCGCGTCCGCCCTCGGAAAAGCCGTAGCCTACGTAGTGCTTGGCGCAGGCTACCATACTGTCGGGGGCTGAAAGATCATCACCCTGAAAGCCCTTAACGTAAGCCTCTGCCATTCTTGAAGCAAGATAGGGGTCCTCTCCGGGGCCTTCGATAATGCGTCCCCATCTGGGGTCGCGGCAAAGGTCAAGCATAGGTGAGAAGGTCCAGTGTGTGCTCTCGCTTGTTGCATCCTCGGCAATGCAGCGGTAGCATTGGCGAACAAGCTCGGGGTCAAAGGATGCGGCGCTTGCCAGGGGGATAGGATATACCGTATGATGGCCGTGGATAACGTCTCTGCCGTAGATCATAGGGATCTTCACACGAGACTCCTCCATTGCAGTCTTCTGGAGGGAGTTGAGGTGCTCAACTACGATGGCCTTCTGCTCGTCGTTTCCCGCAGTGGCAGAGGTCGTAAGGATTATTGAGCCGATCTCTCCGCGGCGGATCTTATCCTTGTATTCCTCCAGACGATCTTCTCCGGGAAGAACGGACTGATTAAGCTGACCGATCTTTTCTTCAAGGGTCATACCCTTGAGGATCTCTTTTGCTCTTATATCGTATTCCTTAAACATACAAGACCTCTTTCCATTTAGTTATATATACATTTTACCAACTATAAAAAAAGCTGTCAATGTTTTTTTATAAATAACGGGATTCAGTGTCTTACGGTCGCGCGCTTTGCAGGTGTCCTTTCCTCATACTTTTCCATAATTGACGAATAAACGCCGCAGCCGGCGCAAGCGCGGCTTTGGCAAAAATTGCTTTCGTGGCTCTTTTTCTTTAATTCTGTTGTGAACTTATTAATTGTGGCAGACCCGATTATCCCCTCGCAGGTAATGGAAAACCTGTTTTCACTGATATAAAAGGGGCAAAAGGCCTGGGCGTCTATTGCTTTGTTTGGCATAAAAGCTCCTTTCTTGATTTTTGGCTGTATGCTTTCGTGTGTCCCTGCAGTAAGGGCACAGTGTTAATTCTTGTATCTGTATCCCGCCCCTTGCGCTGTCGCCGCAAAGAGAGCAGATGCTGTCATTGCTTTTTTTCGTGCAGTCGGCACAAATGGCCCTTTCGCAAATCGTGTAGTATTCATCAGACTCTGAAAGAGACCTCTTGCAGACCGTACAGGTGAGGTGGGTGTCTGAGCATTCCCCGCAGCCCGTGCAGGGAGACAGTGATTCAATGCAGAGCATTGAAATTTGTTTTACCCCAGAAGATGAGAAGTGCCTCCTCGGGGGCAAGATCGAGATAACGGGAAATTCTCTTGGCATCACTGAGAGTGATGCCTTGCGCTCCGTTTTTCAGCCTTCTGTAAAGAGTGCTTCTGTCTATCCCAAGATCGTTTGCTACAGCTTCAAGGGTGGTATTTTTATTAACTATTGTTTTTTTGAGCATTGGAACGTTAACTTCCATTTTGATACTTCCTTTCTTTGATTACAAATAGATGTTACCAATTTTTACCAGTTGTGTCAAGCCGTTAAATGTTGCATTATGTTGCATTTATGCACCATACAGGCAATTTTTGTAGTAATCAGGAGATTAGCAGGGAAACGCACTTTCTCTTGACTCGTCGGCTTTTTTGTGTTATTGTAAGCTATGAAAGAATAAGATCGTTTTTTGCGATCAGAGAAGTATTCTTCACGACAGGCCTTCAATACGAGAGGGTATGTCAGCCTATAATTATATTATAATCATTAAAAACCGTTTTTCAATAGAAAACCGAACATTTGTTCGGTTATGTTCGTTGCATTTGAGCATCAGTTAGGAGAAGCTATGAGATCACTACTCAGAATAATTGCAGCAGTATCAGCGCTGTCTTTGGTGTTAGTCCTGGCAGGCTGCGTTGGAGAAAACAAGGCTGAGGATACTACGGCAGATAAAACGACAGTACCCGATACTACAGTTGAGGATACCACCAAAGCCGACAAAGAGCCTGAAGAGATAACCTATACTCTTCCGATGTCAGTCACTATGGAAGGAAACCTTCTTAAGGAATATTCCTACAGTCAGAACGGCCTTACAATGACTATGACGGATTATGCGGAGGAGTCTCCCATTACCTATACCGTCACCTTTGACAGCGAAGGAAATCCTCTTTACACGGAATGGGTCATAGCCGTTAACGATATCCGCACGGAGAAGTGGAAGGATGAATATACCCTTGACGACAGGGGAAATATCGTTACTGAAAAGCGCTACTGCGAGGGAGCCTTGCAGTTTACCTATACCTACACCTACGATGAAAATGGTAATATGCTGACAAAGCGCAGCCAGAAGGAATACAGGGATAAGGGCTTTACAGATTACGTTTTGACCTATGACGATCATAACACCTGTGTTTCTGTTTCATCCTCTCTCAACGGTAAGCCCTTTGGCGACTATAGGGAGCCTATAGAAAACAGCTACGACGAAAAGGGCAGGGTAACTGAGACTCGCGCTAAGTCCTATAAGATGACCTATGAGTATACCGAGAAGGAAGGCTTTGTTACAAACGAAAAGATAGCTTTTGAGTCATATAATGAGGACGGAAGCACATGGTCATGGAACTATTATAATCAGTATACCTATGAAAACGGAAAGCTTGTAAAAGAGGACTGTCTGTATGACGGCATCCTCACCGATACCACCCTGTATACTCAGAGCAAATGGGCGCATTACGCTCGGGCTATCGACTGGATTTTCAGTGAAAGATTACCTTAAGAAGGGGAATAATAATGAGACCTTTGGAAATAATCGCTGATCTTAAAAGCGACAGAATAAAGGATATTATTGTAGACGGAGATTTCGGAGCTGACGGAGACGATCAGTTTGCCCTTGGTTATGCTCTTTGCGCCCCTGATAAGGTGCGGGTCATTGCGGTGACTGCCGCTCCCTACAACGATAACAGCAGTGAGACCGTTGAAAGCGGCAGACAGGAAGCGCAGGATATCGTTGACGTTGCGGGCTATAACGTAAAATACGGAGTACACGCAGGCTCACCCGATTATATCACCCGTAAGGGAGAAGCAGTAAACGGAGACGGAGTTGAAGTCATTGCAAAAGCGGTGAGAGAAAGCGACGGCATGGTGTACATCGTTTCAACGGGATGTATCACAAACGTAACCAGCGCCCTCCTTCTTTATCCCGATATTGCGGATAAGCTCTGCTGCGTGTGGCTTGGACTTGACGGACTTGACAGCGTTTCAAACACGGGAGAGTATAATTATCATAACGATATTGAGGGCGGAAAGCTTCTTTTCGAGCACGCAAAGAATCTCGTTCTCGTTGAAGCGGGAAGGACCGTTGCACCTTACAGAAGAACGGACGGGGAGATCTGCGAGCAGTACAGCGAAAGCCCCCTTGCCCGTCATCTTGCAAAGCGCTTTTGCGCTATCAGCTGGGCTCAGGGACTTTGGGATCTTTGCGGCGAGAGCGTATTTATCATTCCCGATGCCTGCGAGTTCAGAGCAGCCCCCCGCCCCGTGTTTGACGAAAAGGGCGAGATTCTGTATCTTGACGAAAGCCGCACCATGGTAGCCGTAAACAAAAACGATCACGCAAGGATCGCCGCCGATGCGATGAAAAGAATAAACGGACACAAATAAAATAAAAAAGGCAGAGAAGTTTCTCTGCCTTTTTTATGCGATATGCATGCACTGATCACAGTGCGTGCGCGATATATTTTCGCTTTGCTCAAATGCGATATATACTCGCTGAGTCCCCCAGCTCGTATGCGATATGATATAAATCCCCTTTCACGCCCGAAGGGCATATCGCACCGCAGGTATATCGCACGCGCAGGCGTATATCGCAAATCCCGTAAGGGATTTATATCGTGCCAAGTGTCCGTAGGGACACTTGGCTTAAAATCCTCCAATGGCGCCTGCAAGGTATTTTGCAAGAAGATTTGCATCCATACCGTTGAGGTTACCGTCTGATTTTACGTCGGATGCTGCAAATTCACTTTCTGTCGGTATTGATGAGCCTGAAACAAATTGCTTCAGATGATTTGAGTCCTTACCGTTGATAGCGCCGTCGCTGTTAATATCCCCCTTGACAGTAAGAGCGGGAATGACCGTAATATCCGTCATAGCGCCGCAAGGGCAGTGTCGGGATTTTATGCCGGGAGAGGTGAAGGTGGGCTCGTGGTCTACAGTAAAGCTGTCGGAATATGTATGAGCCTGAGTATAGGCGATCGAGCAATGGGAGCAGACTGCCTTGTGATGAGTGCCGCTTGAATTCGTAAGAGTAAAGGGATGGGAGCCACGGCAATCCTTGTATGCGTAGTAATTTATGATAGTTTCGTCAGGATATTTTCCTGCCTGATAATCAAATAACATATCGCCGTCCTTTGCAAAGGCCATATATTCTACCTCTACGGTAAGATCTGCGGGGAGTGACATATCGGTTTCGAAAAGATCAAGACGGATACGCGTTATTTCACCTGTCCATCTGCCCGTCATATACATGGGAACGGTAATATATATTTGGTTAGCAGCTACGGGAACAGTATGGGAATAAAATCCGCTTGAATCAAAGGAATAGATAGCAATATTTGAGCTGTAGCCTATAGGCTCCTTCAGCTTTATCAGTATATAAGGATATTCCTCTCCTCTTAAGGGCTTTGCAAATCCATTCACTGTAAAATTGACGTAGGGGTCTATTCCGCCTTTTTTTACGCTAAGCAGAAAAGCATCCTTTGATATACTGTAGGAAATATCCGTATTGATAGGTGAATAAGCTATTCTCTCAAGTATGCCTGCAGACAGAAACTCGGGAGAAACAGAAGAAAGCTCGCCCTGCTCTTCAATATAAGAAAGAGATCCCTGCTCTTCGCAAACGGGAGTATCGTTCCAGACCATTGCAACGCCGTTGATAACGGCTCTTGCAGCTCCCCCTGAGTCGGAGGTGAGATTTCTCTGAGTATAGGTGCCGTCCTTTAAGGTAACGAAGCTTGCGCTTCCGCCGCCGTCAAGATAGAAAACGCTGTTGTAGTCAAGCTCGCGGCAGAGCTTGTAAGCATCCTTGAATTTAAGACCCACGTATTTCCCTGCTCTTGAGGTATGAACACCGCAAAACATAACGGTGCCGTCATCCTTGATACCGATGAGGGACGTGGGGTATTCGCTTGTATCGGGATTGTCCTGAACCAGTTCATCGTCGACCATAGTGTATATATGTCCGCCGATAGCATCCTCTACGCTGTGCCAAAGCTCGGTGTTTCCGAATTTATCAATAAGAGAAGCATCGAAGGTAACGGTATCACCAATATAGAATGCTCCCTTAAGATCGGCTATTCTTGAGCCGCGGGCAGTGAGAACGATAGTGTTCTCTCCGATTGCGGGACGGGTGGCAGAGCCCTCGGGGTAGATGGCGACCACCTTTGCTGACACCTTGCCGTCTACTGTAAAGGTGGCGTCATCGGTCGAAAGCTCAACCTCATAGGAATCGTTCAGAGCATAGTTTGAGCTGTTGATACGGTGATTGTATACAACGAGAGAATCCCACGCGGGAAGTCGGTTAAGGCCGTCGGCGGTGAGGACTGCGCCTGCGCTTTCATTGTTAATTGTAACCGTGATATGAGGTGATCCAACAACGGGCTGATTCTTATCGGTGATACCGAATGCCGCCTTCTGGCTTGCATTGGTACCGGCTCCGCTTGTGTTGGCATAGTTTTCCATGCCGAACTCCTGCGTTGCCCAGATCTCCCGATCTATGATCATAACGCCGCGTGTGGTGCAAAGAGTCTTCTTCGTAACGTTGGAGTTTGAATTCACCGCAGTCATCCAAAGGTCGCCGTTAATGGCGGCAAGAACGGTCTTGCCGTCCTTTGAATGCTTATTCGCTGCCGCTGCCATTGTGGTTCTTGAAACGGTATAGGTTCCGCAGTTTATAACGTCAATGGAAAGATTGGTGTTTGAAAGATCGCACTCCGCAAGTCTGAGAGTCTTATTGGTGCCGTAATAGCCTGAAAGGGCCATTTCGGTGTAGCGCACTCCCGTTTTCGTGCCGTCGGGAAGTGTGATCTCCTCGTAAAATCTGCCGCTTTCTCCCGTTACCGTGCCGACGGGATCACCGAGGGCGATAACGGCTGTCGGGATAAGCTGGAGAATAATAATGAGTGTGAGTATAAGTGACGTAAGCTTTCTTAATTTCATATGGTTACCTTTTTAAAAATGTAATAGCTCTCCCAGATATCCGTGTACGACTCCGAGAACTGCGCAGATGCAGATTATTATAATGGGATGAAGCTTTTTGAATGAGAGAAGAGTGGAGAGGGCAAATATTCCCGCAAAGATATAAAGTGAGGGGGATGCAAATACGGAGAGGGACGGTCCTGCGGGAAAGAATACGGTCTTTGCCACGGAAAGGAGAGCCGCTCCGATAAGTCCCACAACGCAGGGGCGAAGCCCTGTCATAAAGCCTGAAACTACAGTATTCTTTTTGAATTTCTCATAGAATTTTGCAATAAGCAAAATTATTACGAATGAGGGAAGGGCAACTCCCACAGTTGCCGCAACGGCGCCGAATACTCCGCCCACAGTCTGACCTACGTAGGTTGCGAGATTTACGGCTATGGGGCCGGGAGTGCTTTCAGAGACAGCAATGAAATCAACGAGGGCTGCCTCGTCGATCCAGCCGTTTGACAAAACCTCCTCACGAATAAGGGGTAGCATTGCCATACCGCCGCCGAAGGTGAAAGCGCCTATCTTTAAAAAAGAAAGGAAAAGCTCAAGATATATCATTTGCCTACCCTCCTTTTTGTAATTACGGAAAAGATAAGGCCGAGGACGGCGCACAAAAGAATGAGCAGGGGAACGGGGATATTTAAAAATACGCATACCCCAAAGGCAAGAGCCATAATAACGTATGAAAAGACTCCCTTTTTGCATTTTTTAAACATGCCTATAAGCGCTTTAAGGATAAGGGCAAGGACTCCCGCCCGGATTCCCTGAAAGGCATACTGAACAGCCCGAAGCTCTCGGAATTTTTCAAGAACGAAGGATATTGCAAGTATTATCAAAAAGGAGGGGAGGATAACTCCAAGGGTTGCAAAGAATGCGCCGAAAAAGCCCGCAACCTTATATCCCACAAAGGTTGCGGCATTGATGGCAATGGGTCCCGGAGTGGACTCAGCAAGGGCAACGATATCAAGAATATCGTCCTCGCTTATCCATTTTTTGTTCTCAACGGTCTCCCGCTGGATGAGGGGGATCATTGCATAACCTCCGCCAAAGGTGAAGCCACCTATCTTCATAAAGGCGACAAACAGAGATATCAGTGTTTTAAGTTTATTTTTCATATTTTTTCGTTTGGTGACCTTGTCACAGAAAATCGTTTTCTTTAAGGGTATAATAAAGACACAATAAAAAGAAAGGAAATAAAAGCTATGTCAGTTAAAGTTATAAATAAAGAAAATTTCAATGAGGTGCTTACAAGCGATAAGCCCGTTCTTCTCGATTTCTTCGCAACCTGGTGCGGCCCTTGCCGTATGGTATCTCCCATCGTAGACGAGATCGCAGAGGAGCATCCCGAATTTCTCGTTTGCAAGATAGACGTTGACGAGGAGCCTGAGCTTGCGGCAGAGTTCGACGTTTCCAGCATCCCCACTCTCGTAGTCCTCAAGGAGGGCAAGGTAGCCGAGGTATCTGTCGGCGCCCGCCCAAAGCCTCACATCCTCAGAATGTTAGAGGGCTAAATCGCGAAGCCGCTTCTTGTTGATTATCTTAACGCCCTTGCGGGAGACCTCAACGAATCCCTCAGAGGCAAAATATTTAAGCATTCTTGAAACCACCTCACGGGCAGATCCCATATATTTGGCGATCTGCTCGTGTGTTAATGTTACGGTATCGGATCCCGTTCTTGCGCTTTCGTCAAGAAGGAATATTGCAAGGCGGCGGTCCATGCTCATAAACATTATCTGCTGCATTACCCACATAACGTCGGAAAAGCGGCTGACCGCAGTTTCGAGAGTGAATATCTTGATGTCCGTATTATGGTTTGAAACGTAGGAATATGCGGCGCCGCCTATAACGTAGCACTCGCTGTTTTCCTCAGCGTCAACGTGAACGTCAAAGGTAATGGTCTGCAAAACGCAGGAGGCGGAAAGCATACAAAGATCTCCCTCGTGGAGGCGATACAGAGTTATCTCCTTACCCTCCTCGGAAAGAATATAAACTCTCAGCGTTCCGCTTTTTATAAGAATAACACCTGAGCACTCATTGCCGTCATGGGCTTTGGTGCCTTTTTTATATGTAAGAGCTCTTGTGTTTTCGCAGATATAATTGCGATGCTCCTCGCTGATGGTATCCCAAAAAGGGAACATATCGCGAAGGATCGGTTCAAACATTTCGCGTGCCATAGTGCCTCCTATATTTCTACTGTCTCCCCTGCCCTTATATAATAAAGGTGGGGCAGATATTTTTTCATACGGTTGAATTGTTCTTCTCCCGTGCAATGGCAGGTGTAGTATTTCGTATCGTATTCGGAAAGATTTTTTGCTATATCTGAAAGTGCTTTCTCGTCAGTGATCTTTGAGGTATGAAATCCTCCCATAAGGATATGGGGAGAAAAGGTCCTTGCGATATCGATGATGCCCCGATGAGAGCATCCGCTTATAAGGATTCGCCGACCATTTTCCTCAATGAGCAGATACTGCTCGTGAAGAAAGCTGTCTGCGATCTTCTTTTCGCCCCGAAGCTCTGTAAGGCCGAAATGGCCGAGAAAGTTTTCCTGAGAAACGCACTCTGCAGGGTAGAGGGTGATGCCGTCCCCGATGTGAGTAATTCCGGACGTGTATACCATACGCCTGTTTTCGCAGAGAGTCCTGTCAAGGCCGATATATTTGTCCTTGCCGTTATAAAACTTTCCGAAGGCGCCCTGCTTTATATATACGGGAGCGGTGTCGTTCTCCCTTAGAAAATGTGAGAGACCGCCTCCGTGGTCGTAGTGTCCGTGGGAGATGATAGCAGTGTCTACCCTTTTGATGTCAAGACCGAGCTTTTTTGCATTATCTGAATAAAGCGCTCCCTGTCCCATATCAAAAAGGATGTGTCTCCCTTTTGATTCTATATACACAGAAAGCCCGTGCTCCGAGGAAAAATCCTCATTCAGAGCAGTGTTTTCGGAAAGCACGTACAGCTTCATTTTATCACCTCACTAATAAATAATTATAACATTTCTTATACTTTGTGTCAATCGGGGCGAATATGTGATAAAGTCACGGAAATAAAGAAAAAATATGGTATAATATATTCAGATAGAAAAAAGGGAGGATATACCGTGGATAAAATATACGATATGATAATAATAGGCGGAGGCCCTTCGGGATATACGGCGGCAATGTACGCTTCCCGCGGCGGGCTCACAGTGCTGCTTATAGAAAAAATGTCTCCCGGCGGGCAGATGGGTCTCACCGGCGATATAGATAACTATCCCGGATTTCCCGAGGGAGTTGACGGATTTACTCTCGGAATGAATATGCAGGCGGGAGCCGAGCGCTTTGGAGCGGAGACCGTATACGGCGAAGTAATATCCGTTGACTTTACCGATAAGATAAAAAAGGTCGTCACCGACAGCGGCGAATATCTTTCAAAAACTGCGGTGATCGCAACGGGAGCTTCCCCGAGAAAGCTTGGACTTTCGGATGAAGAAAGGCTTACAGGCAAGGGCGTTCACTACTGCGCTCATTGCGACGGACGCTTTTACAAGGATAAGACTGTAATAGTGGTAGGCGGCGGAAATTCTGCGGCGCAGGATGCTCTTTATCTTTCAAGACTTGCAAAAAAGGTATACCTCGTTCACAGACGGGATACCCTCAGAGCAACGAAGATATATCACGATCCCCTTATGCAGGCTGAAAACGTGGAATTTCTCTGGAACAGCGCAGTAACGGCTCTCCACTCGGAAAAGAGATTAAACGCTGTGAACGTACGGGATCTTCAAAGCGGAGAGGAACAGACATTAGAAGCAGACGGACTGTTTGTCAGCATCGGCCGCGAGCCCGCAACAGAGCTTTTTAAAGAAGATCTGCATCTTAACGGCGCAGGGTATATCGTAGCAGACGAGACGACGAGAACGAATATTGACGGCGTATTTGCCGCAGGAGACGTGAGAGAAAAGGCTCTCCGTCAGGTAGTGACAGCCGTAGCCGACGGTGCTGTGGCGGCTCACTTTGCAGAAGAATATATAAATGAGAATTTTTGAAAGGAAACAAAAAAATGTTAGAAGCTGGAATGAAAGCGCCTGATTTTGCGCTTAACGATAAGGATGGAAATAAGGTATCCCTCAGTGATTTTTTGGGAAAGAAGGTAGTTCTCTATTTTTACCCAAAGGATAACACCCCCGGCTGCACCCGTCAGGCCTGTGCTTTTGCAGGTGCGTATAAAGAGTTTAAGGAAAAGAATGTTGAGGTCATCGGTATCAGCCGTGATTCCGTAGCCTCCCACGTAAAGTTTGCAGAGAAGCATAATCTCCCCTTTATTCTTCTTTCAGACCCCGAGCTTGAAGCTATCAAGGCATACGGAGTATGGCAAGAGAAAAAGCTTTACGGCAAGCTATCCTTCGGCGTTGTGAGAACCACCTTTATAATAGATGAAGCGGGCAATATCGAAAAAGTGATGAAAAAAGTAAAGCCCGATACCAATGCTGCGGAAATACTGGCAGAATTGTGAATTATCCCGTATACCGACGGCTAATAATAACGGTATACACAGAAAGGATCAGAGATATGAAAATAGCGTTTTTTGATGCCAAGACCTACGACGTACCCTCTTTTAAAAAGTACGGCGAGGAAAAAGGTATAGAGTTTAAGTTTTACGAAACAAAGCTTACTGAAGACACCGCGGCTCTTGCCCGAGGATGTGACGGAGTTTGCGTGTTTGTAAACGATGAGGTCTCAGCTCCCGTTATCGACAGGCTCCGCGAGGAGGGATGCCGCCTTATCGCTCTTCGATGCGCGGGATATAATAATATTGATTTTAAGCATCTCGGCGACAGTATGCCCGTTTTCCACGTGCCTGCATACTCCCCCTACTCCGTAGCGGAGCACGCAATGGCAATGCTCCTCACCTCTATCAGAAGAATACACAAGGCATATATCCGCACCCGAGATTTCAATTTCAGTCTCAACGGAATGACAGGCTTTGACCTTCATTCAAAGACGGTGGGCGTTGTGGGCACGGGTAAGATCGGCCGCTGCTTTATAGATATCTGCCGCGGCTTTGGAATGAAGATCCTTGCGTACGATAAGTATCCCCAAGATATCGAGGGCGTCACCTACGTTGATACGGATACTCTTTTCAGAGAGAGCGATATCATATCTCTCCATTGCCCCCTGACGCCCGAGACCTATCATATGATAGACGACAGCGCCATTGAAAAGATGAAGCAGAGAGCTATAATCATAAATACCTCAAGAGGCGCTCTTATTGATGCGGCAGCCCTTCTTTCTGCTATCAAGGAGCGCCGGATCGGCGGCGCCTGCCTTGACGTTTATGAGGAGGAATCCGACTTTTTCTTCGAGGATTATTCAAATCATATCGTATCCGACGATATTCTGGCCCGTCTTATCTCCATGCCAAACGTTATAGTGACATCCCATCAGGCTTTTCTTACAGAGGAAGCTTTGGATGCCATTGCAGAGACGACCATTTCAAATATCTACGGATATCTGACGGAGGGAACAATACAGAACAAAGTAAAAATATAGAAGTAAGGAGTTGCAAACAAATGCAACTCCTTACTTAATATATAGCCTGAGCTAACGACTCAGTTATAGTATAAACATAGCTTTTTATGTTCTGCAACTCATAGATCAAGGATCTCATCAAAATTATCTGCAGTGATTTCTCTCAATTCGATCATTTCACATTATATCACAAATCAAGTATGTTTGTAAATAAGTGATAAGTGATGTCGCTTCACTGTGATAGGTGATGCGATGCGTTCCATACACGCGCCGCAGGCGTGCATCACAGACCGAAGGTCGACATCACGCACGCAGTGCACATCTCGTTCCGCAAGGAACGCATCACTCAAAAAAGTCCCTTTTGTCTGGTAGACAAAAGGGACTTTTTTGTTGGTGGGCCATCTAGGACTCTGAACCCGTTTTGCGCCGAAGATTACCTCATTTTTAAGTTATCAAAGCGCAAAACCAGCCTGCAAGCAGGCGTAGGTTCGGTCATATTGTTAACCGGCAATAAAAAAGCACTGCATAAGCAGTGCTTTTTTATTGGTGGGCCATCTAGGACTCGAACCTAGGACCGACCGGTTATGAGCCGGTAGCTCTAACCAACTGAGCTAATGGCCCGCATTCGCGGTACTACAAATGATACCACATACTTTCAGTTTTGTCAATGTTTTTTAATAACTTTTTTGCGTTTTTACACTGCATTTATCTACAAAATTCAAAGCTCTTCTCTGCCAAAGAGGTAATCCAAGGATACTCCCAGCACCTTTGAAATAGCATCGATCTCTATATCAGTAACCGCCCTCTTTTTATTCTCTATTCTGGAAATTGATCCTCTGCACGTATATACAGCCATAAGCTCAAGCTTTTCCGATAATTGCTTTTGACTGATTCCCGCTTTCATACGCGCTTCTTTGATACGGTCTCCAATAATATTTATATTGTCAGAATCAATAATTCTTTTCATAAATACTCCTAAATGTCTTGTTTTTGGACATTTTTAGTGTATACTGTAATCACCAAAACTATGTCCTACTGATAAGACAAGAGGCGGATTTATGAAAATTGCTATCGTTGGTTCACGAAATATTGATACTCTTGATATCGGAATATATTTACCGAAAGAAACCACTGAAATAGTTTCCGGTGGAGCCAAAGGGATTGACAGCTTAGCAAAAAAATATGCCTTAGAGCATTATATCCCGATCCGAGAATTTCTACCTGACTATAAAAGATACAGACGCGGAGCTCCAATTAAACGTAATTTGCAGATAATCGAATATGCAGATACGGTTCTTGCATTTTGGGACGGTACTTCCAAGGGAACCGAACATGTAATTGAAAGCTGCTTAAAGCTTAACAAGCCAATCGTTGTATATATTATTGACGATAAAGGAAATGCTTCTCTTTCAAACGATTTCTCTCCCTCTACTTGAAAATAACTCGCAAATACTGTATAATTGCATTATCACGTAGTTTCGGCGGTTATTATGAAGAAATATCTTACAAGAAGTGAATACTGCCTCGGTATACGCTGTCCCGGTCTCTTGTGGTCTCACAGAAACCATCCGGACAGCCTTTCTGCGTTTTCCGAGCACACTCTTGCATGGACCCACAACAAAAAAGCCCGGGAGCTTTATACCGCCGATATTAAGGACTGCATTTTTATTTCAGACGATGATATAGACAAGGCCGCCCTTGAAACCGAAAAGGCAATAAACGACGGAAAGCTCAGTATTTCAAACGCTGCCTTTGTAAGCGGCTCCCTTTCCTGCCGATGCGACCTTCTCAAAAGGCGAAGCGACGGCACCTACGCCCTTTATGTGATAAAGGCCGCCGCCCACGTGCGACAGTCTATCTGTCACGATGCCTCCTATCAGGTATTCGTTCTTGCTACCTGCAAGATCAGAGTTTCAAGAGTGTTCTTCGTAAAGCTCAACACCTGCTTTGAAAAGGGCAAAAGCAACGAAAAGGAACGCTTTATCCTTGAAAACATATCCTCCCGCGTAGCCTCTCTCGTTTCAGGCGTTGAGGGCAGGGCGAGAAGTATGCTTAAGGCCGCATCCGGTGAGGCTATGCCAAAGTCCCCCATACATAACGGCTGCTTCAATCCCTCGGACTGCGAAAACAAGCACATCTGCTTTGCCTCCCTTCCCGAGGACAACGTTTTTACAATGAGCGGAGTGAGCCATGAGACAAAATTCAAGCTTTATCGCAAGGGAAAATACTCTTTTGAAGATATGCTGAAGGAGGGTGCCCTTGAGCCTCTTCGCAAAAAGCAGGTTGAGATGTATCTGAACGATTCTCCCCCCGAAACGGACAAGGCCTCCCTTAAAAAGTTTCTCTCGGAGCTTTGGTACCCTATGTGCTTTCTCGATTTTGAGACCATGCAGCTTCCCTTCCCACCCTACGACGGGCTTCATCCCTTTGAGCCCTGCGCTTTCCAGTTTTCTCTTCACACACAAAAAAAGGAGGGGGGAAAGGTCTCCCACTACAGCTGTATCGCAAAGCCCGGAGAGGATCCGCGCCGCACCGTTGCAAAAGCGCTTATCAAGCATATTCCCGATAACGCCTGCATTATTGCATACAATATGCAGCTTGAAAAAATGATGCTCCTTTCCCTTGCCGATACCTTCCCCGATCTTGCCGACCGCCTCAGAGATATGGCCTCCCGCCTTTACGATATGATGCGTCCCTTTGAGAAAAGATGGTATTACGACGGCAAAATGAAGGGCTCCTGCTCTCTCAAAAGCGTGCTCCACGCGCTTTATCCCGACGACGAGAGCCTTGACTACCACAGCCTTTCCCGTGTTCACAACGGTCAGGAGGCAACCACGGTATACGCTTTCCTCACAGAATCCCCCGAAAGCTATCCCGAAAAGGATACCATACTTCGCGCCCTTGAGGATTATTGTGCCCTCGATACCTACGCCATGATAAAGCTCCTCCAAAAGCTTAGAGAAGCAATTGATTAACGATAAAAAGCTGTTGCGCCTTTGCAACAGCTTTTTTTCATACTATTCAAATTTTGGTTTGACGGGGGAGATATACGTGGGAGCCTTTTTGAAAAAAGGCCCCCACCACTTCCTAAAACATAGTCGACTATCATCGGTTCGATACACTCACCTCGATACTCTCCTTGTTTTAGTTACGTCGTTGAAAAAACGATACTCA
>JAFQDC010000024.1 GCA_017416205.1 Clostridia bacterium
TATTGCTGTCTTCACAGACGGTGACGGATGAGGGTTGCTACCTGGGTGAGATCTGTCTTTAAATTATGTTAAGCTGGAAATGACAGATCGAACGGTATTGTTTGTTTTGTCATTTTAAGTGATACATAAATTGTTAAGTTTAGTTCTTGCCCAGGTAGCAACCCTCATCCGTCTCCCCCGTATAGAATAATTTTAATTCTTACTATGGAGCCGGAGATATAGTTTGCAATCATCTGCCTTCACTCTAAGGAGCCACCTTCCCCCGAATCATGGGGGAAGGCCTTGGCTTGATCCTTCGCTCGCTTTGTTACCGTAACGCAAACGCCATCTCCCCCATAAACCGTAATTTGTTGGCAAATTATTATATTTCCCAAGCAAAAACCCACCCTCGAGGGTGGGTTTAATAAAGCTTAGTTAAGTGAATCGATATATTCTCTTACTCCTGCGATCTCAGTGTATTTCTTGTCGCCCACAAGAAGTGTGGGTGCCTGACGGAGACCTATCTCACGGGCGAAGTCCTCGTTCTCTTCAACGAGAAGCTTCTCGTATGCGATGCCGGCCTTATCCAGCATAGAAGCCGCTACCTTGCACTTGGGGCAGGTCTTTGTTGTGAAGAGGATGGGGGTCACCTCAGCTGCGGGAGCAGCCTCTACCATAACGGGCTCATCGCAGGGGCAACCTTCTCTCTTGAGAACGCTTGTCTCGGGCTTGTATACTACGCGGTCCTTGAACTCCTGGCTCTTACCGTCGTTCCAGTTCTGAACGGGGCGGTAGTAGCCTGTGATTCTGGAGTATACCTCAGTCTTCTGGCCGCACTCGGGGCACTCGTAAACCTCACCGGGGATATAACCGTGGTTCTTACATACGGAGTATGTGGGAGAGAGTGTGTAGTAGGGGAGCTTGTAGTTTTCTGCGATCTTGCGGACAAGATTTGCAGCGCTCTTCCAGGAGGGAAGCTTCTCACCGAGGAATGCGTGGAATACTGTACCGGATGTATATCTTGTCTGGAGCTCATCCTGAATGTCGAGAGCTGTGAAGATATCGTCTGTGTATCCAACGGGGAGGTGAGAGGAGTTGGTGTAGTAAGGAGTTGCGCCCTCGTGAGCTGTGATGATGTCGTTAAAGCGCTTTTTGTCGTGCTTTGCAAGACGGTAGGATGTGGACTCAGCGGGAGTAGCCTCAAGATTATAGAGGTCGCCGTACATTTCCTGATAGTCGGAGAGGCGCTCTCTCATGTGGTCGAGAACCTCCTGAGTGAACTTCTGAGCTTCTTCATTGGTAAGATCCTTGCCGATCCAGTTTGCGTTAAGGCAAGCCTCGTTCATACCGACAAGACCGATGGTGGAGAAGTGGTTAGCGAAGGTTCCGAGGTAACGCTTTGTGTAAGGATAGAGACCCTCGTCAAGAAGCTTTGTAACTACCTGACGCTTGATCTTAAGGCTTCGTGCGGAGATGTCCATAATACGGTCAAGTCTCTTGTAGAAGTCAGCCTCGTCAGTTGCAAGATAAGCGATACGGGGCATATTTACGGTAACAACGCCGATAGAACCGGTAGACTCACCGCTTCCGAAGAAGCCGCCGGACTTCTTGCGAAGCTCTCTGAGGTCAAGACGGAGACGGCAGCACATGGAACGAACGTCGCTGGGCTCCATATCGGAGTTGATGTAGTTGGAGAAGTAGGGAGTACCGTACTTTGACGTCATCTCAAAGAGAAGCTTGTTGTTCTCGGTCTCAGACCAGTCGAAGTCACATGTGATGGAGTAGGTGGGGATAGGATACTGGAAGCCGCGGCCGTTAGCGTCACCCTCGATCATGATCTCGATGAATGCGCGGTTGACCATATCCATCTCAGCCTTACAGTCCTTGTACTTGAAGTCCATCTCCTTGCCGCCTACGATACAGTTCATTTCTGCAAGGTCAGCGGGAACCACCCAGTCAAGAGTGATGTTGGAGAAGGGAGCCTGAGTACCCCAACGGGAGGGTGTGTTAACGCCGTAGATAAAGCTCTCGATGCACTTCTTAACCTGCTCGTAGGAAAGGTTGTCTACCTTAACGAAGGGAGCGAGGTATGTATCGAAGGAGGAGAAGGCCTGAGCGCCTGCCCACTCGTTCTGCATGATACCGAGGAAGTTTACCATCTGGTTGCAGAGTGTTGCAAGGTGGCTTGCGGGAGCAGACGTGATCTTTCCGGGAACGCCGCCGAGACCCTCCTGAATAAGCTGCTTCAAGGACCAGCCTGCGCAGTAGCCTGTGAGCATGGAAAGGTCGTGAAGGTGGATGTCAGCGTTGCGGTGAGCGTTTGCGATCTCATCGTCGTAGATCTCAGAGAGCCAGTAGTTCGCTGTGATAGCGCCGGAGTTTGAAAGGATAAGACCTCCAACAGAGTAAGTAACTGTGGAGTTTTCCTTAACGCGCCAGTCGTTGATCTTAACGTAGTTGTCAACAAGCTCCTTGTAGTCGAGAGTTGTGTTCTCAATGTTACGAACCTTTTCTCTCTGACGGCGGTAGATGATGTATGCCTTAGCAACATCGTCATAGCCTGCCTGAACGAGAACGGACTCAACGGAGTCCTGAATGTCCTCAACGGAGATAAGGTTTTCCTTTATCTTGGACTCAAAGTTTGCAGTAACCTTAAGGGCGAGAAAATCAATGACGGAGGGAACGTAGTTCTTTTCCTGGGCCTCAAACGCCATTGTGATTGCCTGTGTGATCTTTGAAAGGTCGAAATCGGTGACCTTGCCGTCTCTTTTCAGAACCTGATACATAGTTTTTCTCCTTGTCTTTTTATGTAGATGATTTTTTCGAAGCAAACGTATTATACACTATATATTGTGTTTAGTCAAGGGAAAGCAACAAGATATATTTGTTTTATGAACGAATCGGCACAATTAACAAAGTTTTCGCCTTTAATTTGGTTAAAAATTTGCACTTTGTGGAATATATAGATGCGAAAAACGCACAAACCACAATATATTGTGGTTGCGGTTTTTGCGAGTGCCTAAAAATCGCGGGAGGCCCTGTGTCTCAGGGGATGTTAAAAAATGGAAGTGGGGAGGGCACAATATGTTGGGGAAAGAAGAGGGATCTTGAAATGAATATTGAACAATTAACAATGAATAATTGTTGTTGAAAAGCGCATTTTTGAGATGCGCTTTTCTTCTCTATATAAATTTATACAAATATTTGTTCTGTATATACTGTTCTTATTGACGAAAAGGGTCGGAAATGGTATAATAACGTGATTTTTATGCTAAGAGGTGCAGGATGAAAAGATTAACTGCCGTATTACTTATATTGATTACCCTGATCTTGTCCATTCCGACGCTGTCAATAGAGGCCGATGCTGCATTTACCGGCGAGGATAAGGTGACCGTAGTCCTTGACCCGGGCCACGGCGGAGGAAATATCGGTACTGCCGCAAGGGGCGTGGGCGAAAAGGTATATACAATGAAGCTTGCAAACCTTATATATAATAAGCTGATGGCTAACGGCAATTTCAACGTTTATATGACGAGATCGGGAGACTACGATCTTGAGCTTTATCAGCGCTGTGAGGTAGCTAACAGCTATAATGCGGATATCATTATCAGCATCCACTTTGACGGAAACGTTAATACAAGCTTGAACGGGGTCACCGCCTTCACTTCCGTTCTTGATGAGTACAGCGCAGTTCCCCTTGCACAGTCTATTGCAAACGGCGTTTCTGCCGCAACGGGACTTAAAAACAACGGGGTCAAGCGCCGCCCCGACGATGACGGACATTATTGGAACTCTCAGCTTCAATGGGATTTTAAGGATCCCACTATGGGCTCCGTTCTTTCCGATTATTACGGAATTCCCACCTGGGCTGCAAATTTCGGTATGAAGTCTATTATCGTTGAGCACGGTTATTTTTCAAATCCCAATGATCTGAATATAGTCCTTGCTGACGGAGCTTTTGAAAAAATGGCGGAGGCTGAGGCAAATGCCATCATTAATTACTACACGAACCACACCCACAATTATGCTGCTGCTCCCACAAGGGATTTCCCTTCAAACTGTATGTATACCGGAAAGGAGAGCGTTCGCTGCCAGACCTGCGGACACAGAAAGAACGTAACGAGCCTTTCGCCTGCTCCCGACAGACATTACTGGGTAACGAAATCGCAAACTCCCGCCGCCTGCGGTGTTGACGGTGTGACCGTGTATGAATGCCGTGTTACAGAAAAGCTTGCCGCCAGAAAATGGACGGGAGAATTACATACAAAGACCGTCATTACTCCCGCACCAAGTGACCACACCATGGAAATGACAGAAAACGTGAAGGCCACCCATACTGTTGACGGCTACCAGACCTTCAAATGTAAGACCTGCTCCTACTCCTTCAAGGATATTTTGAAGGCAGAGGGACATACCTATGAATTTGTCGGCTATACTGCCCCAACCTGCGAAAAGAGCGGTGGAGATACATATAAGTGCACAGTTTGCTCTTCAAGCTATACAGAGACTGAGGCAGCCCTTGGTCACAACTATGAGTATAGCGAAAACGTTGAGCCCACCTGTACCTCCGACGGAAAGATAAAGGGGACGTGCCTTACCTGCTCTCAGGTGCTTGACGAGGTCATTTTGAAATTGGGTCACACGCTAAAGATAAAGGAAGAGAAAACGGCTACCTGCACCGAAGGCGGCAAAAAGCAGTCTGTGTGCACAGTATGCGGATACGAGGAAAATGAGGATACACCCCCTCTTGAGCATACCTTTGAGGAGGCTGTCCTTGAGGAGGCAACCTGCGAAAAGGCAGGCAAAAGAATTCTCAAATGCACGGTCTGCTCCCATACCGAAGAAAAAGCAATTGAAGCGTCAGGTCATAAAAAGAGTGAAAAAGCAACTGTAATAAAGAAAAGCGGCACTTTTTCTGCGGGAGAGGTAAGCTACGTCTGCGAAAACGGATGCGGTAAAATCTTTACCGAAAAGACAGAGCCTAAGCTTTCCAAAACCGCAAGTATTCTTTTGTTCTCGGGAACAGGTGCATTTGTCATTGCACTCTCAGCACTTTTGGCAGTCTTCATCATTAAGCGAAGAAAAAGATCACATACTCTTGAAGAAAAGGGAACAGAGACTCCCGCAGCCGAAACATCCGAAATGAAGATCAAATAACTCGGAGCTGTCGCATTTTTTGCGACAGCTCTTTTTTAGTATGTCAAATTACGATTTATATGTCGCTTTTTTGTAAAAAAGCTCCGCAAAAAACTTCAAACTATGGGTAATAAAGAATGACAAAGTATACCTATAGACAACTAATTAATCCCTTTTTTGAAGTTTTTCGGGGGGTGTGGGGGCCTTTTTTCAAAA
>JAFQDC010000025.1 GCA_017416205.1 Clostridia bacterium
TGAAGTTTTTCGGGGAGGAGGCAGAAAAAACGATTGAGTATCGTTTTTTCAACGACGTAACTAAAACAAGGAGAGTATCGAGGTGAGTGTATCGAACCGATGATAGTCGACTATGTTTTAGGAAGTGGTGGGGGCCTTTTTACAAAAAGCCCCCTACATAGCCTTCTCTCCCTCAAACCAAAATTTGATAAAAAGACTGATGCAAATTGCAGTTTGCATCAGCCTCGTTCTTATTCTGCTGTCTCAAATTCTTTTTTAAACTCTGAAAAATTTCTGATACCGTAGATGTAATACTTATCCTGAGCTTTTATTCTGTCAAGGTCTCTTTTGGCTTCAAAGGTGACTTTACCCGATATTACAACGTGACCTGCGTTGAACAGCTTTTCAATAGGATTTTGATGAAACTCTGTTTCGCTTATATCAGAAATATAATATTGAACCTTTAATGGGAAATAACCTCTGTGTGTTCCGTGCTTGGGCGGCATATTTACAAAACCGCAAAACTTGGCGCAATCATCGTAAAGCACGAGCTTTTTTGGAGAATAGATCATCATTATCAAAAGGCTTATAAAATATGCTAACAAAACAGACGGTATTGAGATGCCCAGAGGTGTTTTGCCAGAAATCCAACCCAAAATAATAAATATCAAAAAAACAGGAGCACTTATCCACAATGTTTTATAGTTTCTTTTGTTAAAAATGTTAAATACGCGGCAAAGCTTTATATCAAGTCGTTTGTCCTTTAACATCGGATGCCCTCCCTAAGCTGAGTTTATATGTGTTAATTATACAATAATATAAACAGTTATGCAACATGATTTTTCATTTTCAGAGTGTCATTCGTCTGTGTACTATATTGAAAAATCTCCCTGTCTGTGGTAAAATACAGTAAACACAAAAGGAAGGTAACTGCTATGAAAATAATGATCGCATCTGATATACACGGCTCTGCATACTATTGCAAAAAGCTCCTCAGTGCATATGAAAGGGAAGGCGCAGAAAAGCTTCTTCTCCTTGGAGATATTCTTTATCACGGCCCGAGAAACGATCTTCCAAGGGAGTATGCTCCAAAGGAGGTCATCGCGCTTCTTAATCCATTGAAGGATAAAATTCTCTGTGTTCGCGGTAATTGCGACACGGAGGTTGACCAGATGGTGCTGTCCTTTCCCGTGCTTGCAGACTACGCCGTTCTCTGGCTTGACGGCAAGACAGTATACGCAACCCACGGACATAATTATAATGAAGAAAAGCTCCCGCCCCTTTCTGACGGTGATATTCTTCTCAACGGTCATACCCACGTGCCCAAATGCACAGACCACGGCACCTATATCTATATGAACCCCGGCTCGGTCTCCATTCCAAAGGAAAGCTCCCCTCACAGCTATATGATCTATGAGGGCGGCAAATTCTTGTGGAAGAATTTAGAGGGTGAGGTTTATATGGAACACAGCATATAATAAAAAAGATCCCAAAGCTTCTGTAAAAAGCTTTGGGATCTTTTTGTCGATATTTATTGATATTATTGATACTTTTTCTCCCAGCCCTTGGTGCTGATAAGGCAAAGGACTGTTCCGAAAATGCCGATCACTATCCACGTAATAATGGTAAAGCTCCAGCCGAGACGCTCGGAGATAAGGGCGATACCGTAGGTGGAGAGCGCGCTTCCGATATACGTGCAGGAATTGATAACGCCCGATGCTGTTGAAACGTTTCCGTATTTCTTGAAATATGCGGGGATCATACAAACAAGGAGATAGTTAACACCGTGCATACATCCCGTCAGCAGAGCTGAAAAAAGAACGGAGAGGGCAACAAGTCTTCCCGAGAGGATATAGATACCCGCGCCGGAAACTGCGCCGACGCCGAAAATAAGGCAGGCGCACCAAACGGGATTTGTAAAATGCTTTGAGTATAATTTATAGGTGATCTTTATGCTGAGAATGCTGAATATGGGAAGCACCACGCCCGTGAGGATGGAAATGATATTACTCATATCGTAAACGTCTGAAATATAGGTGGGCATCCAGGTGGTGACCCCGTCGCGGAGCATTCCCTGAAGGATGATGGCCGCCATTATACAAAGCATAACGGGAGTAAAGAGCATCTTATTGTTGACAGTACTTTTTTCGGCCTTTTTGACAGTATTGCTCTCATTGTGGACCTCATAGGAATACTTGTTCCAGAAAACAAGCATCACAACGGCGCAGGCGGCAGAAAAGAAAAACACAGCTCTCCAGCCTGCCAAAAATATGAGAAGGGGAGAAATGAGATAAACCGCAATAGTACCGATAGAGCTTCCGTAAAGGACCTTTGTGGTAACGTCCTTGTAGTCCTCGCCCGACAAAAGGGCAGTCATTATGCGCACGATGGGAGGCCACATAAAGCTTTGGGCAAAGCCGTTTATGCACCATACGATGAGCATAAGAAGGGGAGAAGGGCACAGGGGAATGAGAAGGTTCATCGTGCAGGTGATGATAAGGCCGATGGAAACGAGCCTTTTGGGGGAGACGCGGTCTCCCAGCACACCGCTGACGATCTGTCCCGCGCCGTAGGTTATAAAGCTGCCTGTCAGGGCATAAGACAGGGCGCTTCTGAGAAAGCCCGTGCTTTGCTCGATCTCGGAAACCACAGCGCCGAAATTGATCCTCGTAATGTAGCTGACCATATAGGTCAGGGTGAAAAGGATGGTAAGACGGCGAATGTCCTTTTTATCTGTCAGTTGGTAATTCAAAATATTTCCTCCAAATATCCTAAAGACATTAAAAATCCTTTCAGGCACACAACAGTGCGCCTGAAAGGTATTTGGAATTACATATTATCGTATCTCTTTGCGATCTCGCGAAGGAATGTCTCCGTATCAACTGCCTGCTTGTTTTCAAGTGTGCACATCATGGAGAGGTTGCGGTCCATAATACCGTCCTCCATAGTCTTGATACAAGCCGCCTCCATCTTGTCGGCATACTCGCAAAGCTCGGGGATCGCGTCAAGCTCGCCGCGCTTTCTGAATGCGCCTGTCCACGCAAAGATGGTCGCAATGGGGTTTGTGGAGGTCTTTTCACCCTTTAAGTGCTTGTAGTAGTGGCGGGTAACTGTGCCGTGAGCCGCCTCGTACTCGTATTTTCCGTCGGGAGAAACGAGAACGCTTGTCATAAGGCCGAGAGAGCCGTATGCAGTTGCAAGCATATCGGACATAACGTCGCCGTCGTAGTTCTTGCAGGCCCAGATATATCCTCCCTCGCTTCTGATAACTCTTGCCACAGCGTCGTCAATGAGGGTGTAGAAATACTCAATTCCCGCTTCCTCGAACTTCTCCTTGTACTCTGCATCGTAGATCTCTTGGAAGATATCCTTGAAGCGGTGGTCGTAGGTCTTTGAGATAGTATCCTTTGTAGCAAACCAGAGGTCCTGCTTTGTGTCAAGAGCATAGTTGAAGCAGGTGCGCGCAAAGCTTGCAATAGACGCATCTGTGTTGTGAACGCCCTGAATGATACCGTCGCCCTTGAAGTTGTGGATAGTCTGACGTGTCTCTGTTCCGTCGGGTGCGGTAACGACAAGCTCGGCCTTTGAGCCCTCTGCTACCTTCATCTCGGTGTTCTTGTAGATATCACCGTAAGCGTGACGGGCGATTGTGATGGGCTTTGTCCAGGTGGGGATGTATGTAGAGATGCCCTTAACGAGAATGGGGGCGCGGAAAACGGTACCGTCAAGGATCGCACGGATAGTGCCGTTGGGGCTCTTCCACATTTCCTTAAGGTTGTACTCAGTCATTCTCTGAGCGTTGGGGGTGATGGTCGCGCACTTAACTGCAACGCCGAGACGCTTTGTAGCCTCAGCGGAGTCAACTGTTACCTGATCGTTTGTGTCGTTACGGTTAACAAGACCGAGATCGTAGTATTCGGTCTTTAAGTCGATGTAGGGATTTACAAGAATATCCTTTATCATCTGCCAGATAATTCTGGTCATCTCGTCGCCGTCCATTTCGACGAGAGGTGTTTTCATCTGAATCTTTGCCATTTTTTAAAATTCCTTTAATCAATCTAATTTATATCTTCCTTCAATAGCGCGTCTGAGAGTGATCTCGTCCGCGTATTCAAGGTCGCCGCCAACAGGCATGCCGTTGGCAATTCTTGAGACCTTCACTCCGAGAGGGGCGATAAGGCGTGAGAGATACATAGCAGTAGTCTCACCCTCCGGTGTGGGGTCTGTTGCAATAATGACCTCTTTGACTGTTCCGTCAAGACGGGATATAAGATCCTTCACCGTCAGCTTGTCGGGGCCGATGCCCTTCATAGGGGAGATAACTCCGTGAAGCACGTGATAAAGGCCACGGTATTCGCGCACCTTCTCAACTGCCATTGCGGCGCGGTAGTCCTCGACCACGCATATGGTGGAGCGGTCGCGCTCGCCGTCTGCACAGATCGTGCAGACCTCACTTGAGGATATACCCTTGCATATCTTGCAAAAGCAGATATCCGTTTTTGCGGATATCATAGCGGCGGCAAAATCCCGTACTTCCTCCTCGTTCATATCAAGAACGGAGAAGGCAAGGCGCATAGCCGTTTTCTTGCCGATGCCGTCGAGACGGCGGAACATATCGGAAAGTCTTTCTATCTGTTCGGGATATTCTGCCATATCAGAACATACCGGGCATACCGAGACCGCCCATATTAAGGCTGCCGGTAACCTTTGACATTTCCTTTTCGTTTGTTTCCTGAACTGTTCTGATAGCCTCGTTAACTGCCGCTGTCAGAATGTCCTGAAGAGTCTCAACGTCGTCGGGGTCAACAACGTCGGGATCGATAACGATATTGGATACCTCAAGCTTTCCGTTGATCTTAACGGAAACTGCACCGCCGCCTGCGGCGATATCGTATTCTCTTGCGTCAAGGTCCTCCTGAAGTGTAGCCATATCCTCCTGCATCTTCTGAGCCTGCTTGATCATGCTCTGCATATTACCGGGGCCGCCTCCGCGACCCTGAGGAAGTCTTGATTTCATTTCTATATTCTCCTTTGATATTATTTATTAGGATCATTTCCGCCGTAGCGGAAATGTACATTTTCTTTTCACTTTTCTCTCTTCACTTTTCACTTGATCAAAGCCAGCCGGAAAGGTCGTCAGCAGCACTTGCCTTCTTCTCGCCTGTTTTTTTGACCTCAACGGTAACGCGAGCACGTCCGTCGGTGATCCTTGCAAGGGCAAAGGCGTCTGAAACTGCTTCCTTTGCGCTTTCCTGCTTGAACATCGCGGCACCGAAGCCGTCAACGCGAAGGATAAGCTCCTTGCCGTCCTTTGAAACGTAGGCCTCAGAGCTCATAAGGAAGCTTGCAAGACCTCGGTTCGCACCGTCAAGCCTGCCCACAGCCTCGCTGATGTCGCGCACTCTGTCGTACCCTTGGCTTTGTGCAGGCGCTGTCGTGCTTGCGGGAGCAGGGGAGGGGATCTTTGCCTCCTGTGGCTTTGCCTCGGGGGCGGGAGGTGTGACCTCTGCCTTCACCTCTGACTTTTCGGGAGCAGGTGCTGGAGCCTTGGCGGAGGGAGTAATACTTCCTCCCAGTGCTACCGTGTCCTCAAGCTTTGAGAGACGGGCGGAGAGGGCGTCGTTTGAAGTATCAAGCTCGGGACGGCACATACGAAGGAGTGCCATCTCGGCGGTGATTCTCTTTGTTGTGGGTGAGCGAAGCATTTTTGTCTGTGCCTCGTCAAGTATCTTGCAGTGGTACACAAGCTCTGCAAGTGTGAAAAGCTTTGAGATTTCCGCAAGCTTTTCTGCCTCCTGGCGGGTCAGATCCAGATATTCCATTGGATTGAGAGCATATTTTGAAACAAGCATATCTCGAACGCAGCCTGTAAGCTCCTTCCAGAAAACGGAGATGTCCTTTGCAGATGATACCACCTCTGAAACGGTTGCAAAAAGAGTTGCCATATCGCCCTTTGAAACGCTTTGCATAGTGTCGAGCACTCTGTCGTAGCCTGAAAGGCCAAGGACTTGAGAAACTCTCTCTGCCGTAACGTCACAGCCGCCGGCGGAGCAAAGCTCGAAAAGACCGATAGCGTCTCGCATACCGCCCTCTGCCTGACGGGCAATGAGGAGAGCTGCCTCCTCTTCAAGAAGGATGCCCTCACACTTTGCGATATAGAGCAGGTTTTCTGCAATAACGCGCATATCTATGCGTCTGAAATCAAATCGCTGGCAACGGGAGATAATGGTTGCGGGAACCTTGTGCATCTCAGTTGTTGCAAGGATAAAGATAACGTGCTCCGGGGGCTCCTCTATTGTTTTGAGAAGTGCGTTGAATGCTGACTGAGAGAGCATATGCACCTCGTCGATGATGAACACCTTTTTTTTGAGCATAGAGGGAACGTATACTGCGTTGTCGCAGATATCGCGTATATCCTCAACGCTGTTGTTGGATGCGGCGTCAAGCTCTACAACGTCGGGTGCAGTTCCGTTGTCAATATCTGCGCAGGAGCGGCAAGCGCAGCAGGGGCTTCCGCCTTTGGGATTTTCGCAGTTCACCGCCTTTGCAAGGATCTTTGCCGAGGAGGTCTTACCCGTACCGCGTGAGCCGCAGAAGAGATATGCGTGAGAGGCACGCCCATTTGCGACCTCAAAAGACAGAACGTCCGTTATATGCTTTTGTCCGCAGACACGGTCAAAGGTCTGGGGACGGTATTTACGGTACAATGCCTGATGCATACAGAGGCTCCTTTCGTAAAATAAAAACAAGCCGTCGGGTAAGGTCATACACCCAAAAGTCGGAGTGGCTTCATACGCGACGTCGCACCCTCTGCTCGGGTCAGGCAACCCTGCGGCACATCAGCTAAACCGCTTAATGCTGCTTGGTTCCCCACCTGACATGGTTCACAGCCGCCAATTGCGCTGGGACCCGACCTTCAACACAGAAAAATACGACACAGACCGTACAAAGTCAAACCTCGTAACGGGATACCACCCCTGCTATAGCGGATTTCAGGTACAGGAGGCCGCTGCGCTCCCGGCTGGTATGACCTTACCCTGCGGCTCGTTCATTTAATACCCGTCTATTGTATCACAAATGTTTTTTTATTGCAACAATTTTTCTCATTTATTTTATAAAAAGTTAAACCTAATTATATTATGAAGGAAAAGAAATACGGCAAAGGTCAGGCGGCCGTGTGGAAACTCTTCAAATTTTGGTTTGACGAGTAGTCAGAAACTGGATTTGATAGGTAAAAGAAACGATTTAGATAAAGCCTCCCTCCGGGAGGGAGGTGGCATTTGCGGAGGTTTTCCATACGGGGAAACCTATGGAGCAAATGACGGAAGGAGCCTGCGTAACGGGTAGTTTGCAGTCGTTTTGTGTTACGCAATTCTCCTTCAGTCGCTGGCAGCCTGCTACGCATCTGCCTGCGCCAGCTCCCTCCCGGAGGGAGCCTTATGGTCTCCCCCACAAACCGTAATTTGATACTTTTTTTATTGTTGACAAAACCTCGGTTTCAGTATATAATAAATATACCCCCGAGGGGTATATGGAGGGTGTATGGAAAATAATATAAATGAATGTCCCCATTGCAGAAAAAAGGTTCGAGACGAAAAGGAGCATAAGGAGCTTTTGAATCGTCTCAGCCGAATAGAGGGGCAGATAAGAGGAATAAAGAAAATGGTGGATGATGACTGCTACTGCACCGATATAATCGTTCAGGTGTCGGCGGCGGCTGCAGCGCTAAATTCCTTCAATAAGGAGCTTCTATCCCGTCATATAAAGACCTGCGTATCCGAGGATATCAAGGCAGGGGAGGAAGAGACCGTAGACGAGCTCTGCGCGCTTATTGCGAAGCTGATGAAATAGGATTTGAATTTTGATTTGAGGGATAAATTTGCAGTAATGTTGTTGTAGTACGTTGTTTCATCTAAATATTGACAAATTCCACCTCGCGCGTCATCTTGAGCGAAGCGCAGCGAAGTCGAAACCCGAAGGGCAAATTGCAAAGCAATTTGGATCTCGCGACAGACCAAACGTAAACTTTTAGTTGAAACGAGGTAGTAGGGGAAACCATTGGTTGTCTGCCATCAGCACAAGAATTCGTCAAACCATAATTTGCAGGTCAAAGAA
>JAFQDC010000026.1 GCA_017416205.1 Clostridia bacterium
CATCCTTTTCGACAGCCCGATGTCAGCTTGTCGAAAAAGGCGCAGAACAAAAGCCGCAAAACATATAGTATTTAGTTAAGTGAAAAACGCAGCAAAAAAGTAGAAATCCGCCGATTATTTCGGCGGATTTCATTGTTAAATGCGGTTTTTTAGCCGCGAATTGTCCCTCTGTCGTACCTTTGTACGCCGACGACGGACAATTCACGGCTTCTGCATCCTTTTCGACAGCCCGATGTCAGCTTGTCGATACCTTTATCGACAAGCTGAGACTCACGTGAATACACGTGAGTCTTTTAGTTGATCCAAAGATTTTTGAGCTTTTTTTCAAGCTCTGCGTCATCCATATACTGGACGCCTTCAACAAGGCGGATACACATATCCTCAGCCCTCTGTCTTAAGTACTTTCCCATTTCTCCGAAATCAGAGATCGAGGTAGCTACCAGAACCTTTTTCGAATACTTATCTCCGAACCTTTCGGCAACGGTATTCAGCTTATAAAGCTCGTCTGAAGTTACGTATCCGTTTTTACAGGAAATAAACACCGGAACGATATCGTGCATAAGCATAACATCGATCTCGTTTTCAGTATCGTATTCATCCTCCACGCTTTCATCGTGAAGCTCTCCATCCCAATCTATGACAACACCGTTAAGAGCATCGTTATACACAGGCATTCCTTCACCATCCGTGAGATACTTTGCGGTTTTATATATTTTCATTTCAAGCGCCTGTCCCGCCTTTGTCAAACACCTTTTCACCTGCTCATTTTTATAGGCCACTTTCACAGTCTCCCCATTATCCTCATAGGATATGAGCAGTCCGTTTTTTAAAAGATAGGCTATAATTCCCCTGGCAACTTTATATCTGGCCTTACAGCGTGACAGATGCTGCTCAACAGCGACTATGGGTGCAACCGTAATAAGCCCCTCGCTTACAGAGCCTACTGCTTCAACAGCCTCTAATATACCTATCTGCATATTCCAGTAGCGCACGTTCTTCTTGCAAATATCCCATATCAGATCGATATCTCTCAAAAAATCCTCCGACATATCCCACAGATACGTTTTTTCCTCATCAGGCGTGCTGTATGCAATCTCACCGCCGTATATTCTGATATTATCCTCAACAGACAGCACAGGAGTATCCTTATATATGGTGTTGCCGTCCTTATCGCAATCATATACTGAATTGTTTCTCAGATTGAATTTATGGATCTGAATATTCTTATGAGAATATTCAGAATAAACAATGCCCAAGGCAAGATTCAATAACTCCTCGCCGCCTGTTATATCGAAAACACAGTCATCGTATTCCTCAACTATCATTGACAGCACCTCGACCGCATTATCAAGATTGCTTTTTGAAACAGTTTTGAAAAGGAACTCAATATCGTATCCACGGGCTCTGAAGACCTTCTCATAATTTGCAATGTGTTTTTTCATAAGCTTAGAGTTATCGCCAACATATATCACTCTCTCGGGAGCATACGTCAGGCATGCGCTTATATTCTCAGATGCCGTTTTGTCAAAAAATTCAATATAGGTCATTTTTATACTCTTTTAACAGTTTTTCAAATCTTACTTTTCTTCCATAAACTCATCAAGCGATATGTCGCCCTTTTCAAGAGCAAGGATTTTTCTTCCGTATTTTTCCATGACGACACAGGTATATTCAAGCATATACTGAAAAAGTCCCTTACCTATGCTGCTCTCTCTGATAGATGCCGCCATTCTGAAGCCTACCTTACCCTCTGAAAGATCAATGTCAAAGCTACCGTCAGGCAGACCGAGATTGGTATGGCAGAGCGCAACCGCCACCTCTATTCTTTTAGATTCACTTAAAATTACAGGGATCGGTGCCATAAGGCGAACAAGCTGTCTTTCGATATCAGTAACGATTATAAAATATATGGAAATATCCTTGCCTTCAACGCCGAAATGAACGCATAGCCCGTCATCCTCTTTTTCGTATTCCCAGCCAATACCGTCAATGGTTCTGCAAAGCAACTCATACGCCTTCTTTGCAATTACCGTCTGCTTTTTATCTGACATTATTCTCCCTCCTCTTCAATTCCGCATTCAAAAGCAAGAAACTGTTCAACAGAAGTCATCCCCTTGGATATCATAAAAAACTTGTCGCTATATTCATCTATTGTCCCGCGAGAGGCATAGATCATATAGGAAAACACCTCTGTGCCGGGAACACAGTCCCTAAAGCTATTCGTCATACGAAAATACAGGCTGCCGTCTGTAACGTCATAGTCAAAGCAGCCGTGCACGATAGAATAATTCACAGCACTCACCGCAATCGCGACCTCAATACGCTTGTCCTCTTTTACCTTATAGGGAAGGCACGAGAGGAGCTGAACGAGCTGACCTTCAGCATCAATACGGATATTGAGCTCTATTGGAAGACCGTCTCCCTGCGCACCGCACACAACAGTCAATTTATCCTCATATTTTTCATAGTGCCATTTTTCTTTTTCAAGAGCCTTGCATAGTGTTTTGAACGTAGCCCTTGCACGTGCCATACTATCTGTCTGTCCGATCATACTGATCTCCTTAAAGCTTAATCTCTATAATTATCGTGCATTCAAGCGATACAAGTATATTCTATCATATATTGTATCTTCAGTCAAGAAAACGCCACCATACACTACAATTACAGATCTTACTCATAAAAGTACGGTTCAATATCACAGTGACGCTTAAGGCCGCATAACCCAATCCACTTTAAAAATGCTTTAAATAAGGGGCCATCCTCCCCGATCGTACAATTATTATGCCCCTTGATCTGCACCACCAACTCTCCCTGGATCTCGATTGCGGCAAGATACTCATCTCTTCTCCTCACGCAAACAACAGGGGCGTGATGGGGTCGCCATTCACAAAGGCAGTTATCAAGACGTCGTGCGGCAAAATAATAATCATTACTGTTTTTCAGTAAGAAAAACGTATACCCGTCAACGCAACAGTCGTTGATCTGTTTCTCAGGCATTTTCATAGGCAATGAGTATCCGGGGTCTCTTGGCATTTTCACGCCCTCCGTCAGCTTCCCCTTCGTTTCAGAAATCACCTTTTTTCGCATAGCTTCACTCATTGAGCAGTAATCGATGGCAAAAGACATTACCTTCTCCCAATTATTCTCAATGCTTTTCAGAAAGCTGATCCCTCCAACGATTCTACAGATATCCTGCACGTAATCGATCATCCCCGGCCTTGTATGTAACGCCGAAAGCACCTCGTATCTTCTGCTCCATTTCAAAAATCGGCACAAAAGATTGCAGTCACTCAAACATTCCCATATATCGCATATCTCATCGGAATAAAAGATAAGTCCCGGATCCGAAAAAATGGTCCGCCGTACAGATTTTTTCTGAGGCAATCGGGAGCTGTTATAAACCTTCTCGATATTAAAGCTATAATGAAGATCCTTTGATATTTTCCTGAAGCTTTCCTCTATTCTGTACGAGCCCTCCTCAAAGGGCACACAGGTATAAAACTCCAAAGGATAGCCAACAAATGCAGTCATCCTGATGAAATCAGAAATATCCAGCCGACCGCCCATGTAAGGCAAAGCACCGCCCCACACGTGTACAAAAAGTCGCTTAAGGCTTCGGTTAACGGTCTTATGACTCAAAGCCTTGATAAATGCACCTCCCGCAAGGATCTCCGGATCTGCAGCCACGTCGCCACTACAAAGAGTGTTCCCTGCTGAGTCCTCAACGCTTACTCTTACCTCACCAAGGTGAAGATCAAAGTTGACTGTCTCAAATGTCGGCCCGACAGCAACAGGCTCCACAGCCATATTGCACTCAAAAAGCAGCGCTTCATCATCTCCTGTCCTTTCACATTTTACGAATATACTGTTCTCACAAAACCCAAGCTCCACCTCGCGCTGTCCCACAGATAAGCGGGAGTGTCTGCCGCAGTATGGGCAATCGAACACTGAAAGGTCCTCATCAGCCCTACAAAGCACAAGCTCTTTGCACCTTTCTTCTTCAAACAGGGAAAGCTGAAGAGACGCCCAATCATTTACAATTCCTTTAGGAATCGAGCGATAACGCAATTTGCCATCATTATTGCCTTCAGCACGTCTGAAAGCTGAATTGATGGGATACGTTTCGCCGCATTCAGGGCAGGAAATAAAGGAAGAATAAAGGTAGGCGCAGTCACCTGCGCGTATAGCTTTAGAATACCTGCGTGCACGGCGACCAAGAAGGTACTCCCCTGCCCTTGCAATCTTCATCTTTTCGATTCTTTCGCATATCACGAATCCCGTAGGTAAGCTCAATTTCATATTAAAGCTCCTCATCAACACACCTTCTATTATCCCTTTGATTAACATTATGACAAAATATGATCTTCTCACAGATCTTGAAATAAAACACAACAGATTAAAAAGCAATTTTAAGCTATTCTAAAGAGTAAGCAGACAGAAGCAGTCAATTATAACTTTTATAACTGTATCTTCGCGCCATCGTCCAGCTCCAACCTGCCGGGCAAAGCGCGCAGGTTGTGCAGTTGAACTCAACAAGAAAAGCCAAAGAAAAAGACCCGCAAAGGTGGTCTTTTTCTTTGTGCTCGTAGTACAAAAATGAAACCTATATTTTTAGTGAAATATTCACCCTACGGTGAATGTGAAATAATTTTCATACGAAAATTGTGAAATATTGCTCCGTTGTCGCAATGTGAAATAAAATTTGCCCACGTTCGCACAGCGAACATTTCACATTTGCAAAGCAAATATTTCACAGCGAAGCTATTTCACTTGCCCAAAGGGCAATATCACTCGGCGTCAGCCGAATATCACTGCGTAGCAATATCACTCGCCGCAAGGCGAATATAACTAAAAAACTCCTTGAGATTTCTCAAGGAGTTTTTTCTGGCTCCCCCTGCTGGGCTCGAACCAGCGACAACCTGATTAACAGTCAGGTGCTCTACCGACTGAGCTAAGGAGGAATGTTTGCGTTGACCTATCTTCCCGGACCGTCGCCAGTCAAGTATTGTCGGCATAA
>JAFQDC010000027.1 GCA_017416205.1 Clostridia bacterium
GCGAATAAAATATCACTGAAATCGTAAGATTTCAATACCACTTCCCCAAAGGGAAATATCACTCTGTGCGAAAAGCGCAGAATATCACTATATAAAAAGTACTACCCGAAAAAGAGTTTTGTTTTCTCTTCTTCGGGTAGTTTTTTGTCTTATACTGTTACAAGCAGGAAATTTGTGTGCCAAATTCCGTTTTTATTAAAGGTAACTGTCCTTAGGGAACCTGTTCCTTAGCAACGGTCTTTTTGATTGGTGAAGTTATTTAAGAAATCAGAATACGATCTCGCGACCCTCGTCGGAGGAATCGTAGATGCCCTGCATGATCTTTGAGGTCTTGATCGCGTAGTCGATATTTGCGCGGGACTTCTCGCCTGTTCTGATGCTGTTGATAAATGACTTTATCTCATCAACGTACATATCGCGGTCTGCGGGGGGATCCCACTTTTCAGTAACAAACTCGCCGTCCTCGTTAACGGAGTACATCTCAAACCCGCCGCAGTAGCGAAGTCTGATTCCGGCCTTTGTTCCGAGGAAGTCGAGATGCTGCTCCTGAAGATCAAGGTTTTCAGCCCATGCGCCTTCAAGGGAGATAACGGGACCGGATGTGCGGATAAATGCGCTTACGGAGTCATCAACGTCGAACACGCCGTTGAGATCCATGGTATCGGAGCTCCACATAAAGCGGTAACGGTAGTTAGGAATATCGCAACCGATCTTTGAGAATGCGGCTGCGGATACGGACTTGGGCTCGGGATCGCCGAGGCAGTACATTACCTGGTCAAGACGGTGAACGCCCCAGTCGATAAGAACGCCGCCGCCTGCGATCTCCTTGGTTGTAAATGCGCCGCCAAGTCCGGGAATAGAGCGGTGCTCGCGGAAGTTGATGAAGATATGATAAACCTCACCAAGGTCGCCTGCAAGAATTCTGCGGCGAACCTCTTCAACTGCTGCGTGGAAGCGGCAGCAAACGCCGATATTCAGAACCTTACCTGTTTCCTTCTGTGCTGCCTGCATTTCAAGAGCCTCGGAATAAATACGTGCTGTAGGCTTTTCGCAGAGAACGTGCTTGCCTGCGTGAAGAGCGTCGATGGAGATGGTCTTGTGCATAAGGTTGGGAGTACATACGGAGATCGCGTCGATCTCAGGGTCATTGATAGCATCGTGGTAGTCCTCGATAGCGATACCGCAACCGTATCTTTCAACGCATCTGTCAGCCTTTTCCTTGATGATATCGCAGAAATACTTGATCTCAATATCATCCTTGAGATGGAGATATGAAGGGATGTGGGCAGAATTAGCAATGTTACCACATCCGATAATAGCAACTTTAAGCTTTGACATAAATAATATTATCCTTTCGAACAAAGATATTACCCTCTTTATACACTATATTCCCCCTAAAGTCAAGGAATTTCCATTTTTTAAAACTTGTTATTTTTATTTTACAACACCTTAACTTGACTTTTGCTTTTGCACATAATAGAATAAAGGTAACAAATATGAAAAGGAGGTTACTGTATGGTATCCTTTGAAGATATAAAGCACGATCCCGCCGTACACACATATATTAAAAAGGCGGATGATACTCTTTCCGTTCAGGGCTTTACGGAGCACGGCTTTGCTCACGTGACCACTGTAAGCAAAATGGCGGAGTATATACTGAAAACAATGAAGGCCACCTCCCACGAGATAGAGCTTGCAAAGATCGCCGCATATATGCACGATATAGGAAATCTTGTAAACCGTCAGGAGCATTCCCAGAGCGGTGCTATAATGGCGTTCCGTATTCTTCTTTCCAAAGGGATGAGTCCCGATGACGTGGCAACCGTTGTTTCTGCCATCGGCAATCACGATGAGGGTACGGGTGTTCCCGTAGACAAGGTAGCGGCGGCTCTTATCCTTGCGGACAAGTCTGACGTGCGCCGAAGCCGCGTGAGAAACCGCGACGTGACTACCTTTGATATTCACGACAGGGTGAATTACTCCGTTACGGAATCTTATCTTTCCATCAACGATCAGAAGACTGATATAACCTTGAATCTTAAGATAGATACGGAGATCGGAAGCGTTATGGACTATTTTGAGATATTCCTTGAACGTATGATCCTTTGCCGCAAGGCGGCAGAGACACTCGGGCTGCGCTTCAGACTTCGCATTAACGGCCAGTCTCTTATTTAACCTACTTTCTTTGGAAAGAAAGTAGGCAAAGAAACTTTGCGCTATAGGTTTAAATAATGACAAAGTAAGTGTATAGACGTAAAGTTTTTATTGTAAATATAATTTCTATAGACGGACAGTCGAGGACGCCTGTCCCTACTATTTCTTTTTTAGTTCTCTGCGTTTATATTACGAATAAGAAAGGACTATAATTATGAACCATTCAGAAAAAGCAAAAGAGCTTTTCAATTCAGGATATAACTGCGCTCAGGCAGTATTTCTCGCGTTTTCCGATCTCACGGGAATGGATGAAAAGACCGCTACAATGCTCTCCTCCTCCTTTGGCGGAGGCATGGGAAGGCTCCGCGAGGTCTGCGGAGCGGTCTCCGGCGCATTTATGGTCGCAGGTATCCTCTACGGACCCACAGACCCTAACGATCACGATGCAAAAATGAAGCACTACGCTCGCATCCAGGCTCTCGCCGCACGCTTCAAGGAAATTAACGGCTCCTACATATGCCGTGAGCTTCTGGGCCTTCCTCAAGGTCCCTCAGATCCCGAGCCTGAAAAGAGAACCGAAGACTATTACCATCGCCGCTCCTGCGGAGATTACGTCGAGATCGCCGCTCGCATCCTTGATGAGTATATAGCAGAGAATAACTGACGGCTCTGTTGTCGGGTAAGTGGCGGTACTACGCAGGAACTTTTTTGAAAAAGTTCCCGCACCCTCAAAAAACTTCAAGAAAAGAGATAAATCCCAAAGGGGGAGGAAGCCAAGGCTTCCTCCCCCTTTGGGATTTATTTTTTAAAGTTTTTCGGGGTCGTAGGGGGCTTTTTTCAAAAAGACCCCTACATAATAACTGTCATCTGTCCGACAACAGAGCCGTCAGTTATTCTGCGCTGTCCTCGTCGGTAAGGTCAACGATGGTAGAGCCGCCGGTGACCTGAGGGAGAGAACCGTCCCACTTTTCGATCTTGTTATATTCAACGAGCTCCTTTGTAATGGAAGCGGAGAGGATAGCGTTAGCCTCGGCCTCAGCCTGCGCCTTGATCTTGAGGGCTTCGGCCTCGGCTTCTGCGTTTGTGATGATAGTCTGCTTTTCGGTCTCAGCCTTGAGGAGCTTCTGCTGAGCTACCTGCTTTTCCTCGATGGCGTTGATATAAGCCTCGGAGAAGTCGTAGTTTACGATATTAACGTCAGTAACGTAGAGACCGATCTCGTTAAGCTTTTCGTTAAGACCGTTGACGAGTCCTTCGGAGATAAGACTTCTGTTGGTAACGCTTTCTTCAGCAGTATAGAGGGCGGTGGTCGCCTTGAGCACCTCGTTAACTGCGGGAACGACGAGGACGGTCTCGTAGTCCTTACCGATGTTCTTGTAGATAGAGTAGGACTTGGAGGTGTCAACTCTGTAGTTGATTGCAAGAGTTGTCTGAACAGTCTGAAGGTCCTTGGAGAAGGCCTCGGTGTCAACCTCAAGCTTTGTGATGCGGTTATCGATCATAACTACCTGCTGAACGAAGGGCGCTTTAACGTGGAGACCCTCCTGAAGCACGTTTTCGTTTACCTTACCGAGAGTTACCACAACGCCTGTGTGACCTGCTTTAACAATGGTAACGCAGTTGAGGCCGACGATGGCTACGAGTGCTACGATAACTGCTGTAACTATTATGGTTATTGTTGTTTTCTTTTTCATTTCTTTTCCTCCTGTGTAATACAGTTTTTCACATTATAGCATAAGGAAATACAGATTTCCATAGCTGAGTTATTAATAAATTCCCTCTTTTACCCAAAAAGGCGATTTTGTGGGGATAAAAAGCAGAACGAGGTGTAAAAATATTATTTAATGAATAGAATTATCAAATTATTCATTGACACGGATTTTTGGAAATGATATACTAAGATGTTAAAATAGATTATAATTAAATGAAAGGCAGATATAGATATGCAGGTATATGCTGATAACGCTGCGACTGCTAAAATTTCCGAGCACGCTCTCAGCGAAATGATAAAATACTATAGCGATGAATATCAGAATCCCTCCAGCCTTCACGCATTCGGACAGGCTGCGGCGGACGCCCTTACAGATGCGAGAGAGCGCATTGCAAAATGCCTCGGTTGTCATCCTCAGGGCATCATCTTTACCTCAGGCGGAAGCGAGGCAGACAATCAGGCCATCATCTCCGCGGCAAAGCTTGGTGCAAGAAAGAATAAGAAGCACATCATATCCACAGCTATCGAGCACCACGCAGTTCTCCATACTCTTGATGCTCTCAAAAAGCAGGGATATGAGATCACTCTTCTTCCCGTTTCAAAGGAAGGTCTTGTAACTGCAGAGCAGGTAAGAGACGCAATTCGCGAGGATACTTGCCTTGTAAGTGTAATGTTTGCAAATAACGAGATCGGTACGGTTCAGCCTATTGCCGAGATCGGTGCAGTTTGCCGCGAAAAGAAGGTCCTCTTCCATACTGATGCAGTTCAGGCTGTCGGTCATATGGAGGTAGATATCGAAAAGATGAATATTGATATGCTTTCCCTTTCTGCTCATAAGTTCCACGGACCTAAGGGTGTGGGCGCTCTTTACTGCAAGAGAGGCATCGTTCTCGAGCCCCTTATCGCAGGCGGCGCACAGGAGAGAGGAAAGAGAGCGGGAACTGAGAATCTCCCCGCAATTATGGGTATGGCGGCGGCTCTTGATGATAGCGTTGCTCATCTTCCCGAGTATACAGCTCGTGTAAGCTCTATCCGTGATAAGATAATCGATGCGCTCAGCACTATCCCCTATTCCTTCCTCAATGGCTCAAGAGAGCATAGACTTCCCAATAACGTAAATATGTGCTTTGAGGGAATCGAGGGCGAAAGCCTCCTTCTCATGCTTGATATGTTCGGCATTGCCGCTTCCAGCGGAAGCGCTTGCACTTCGGGAAGCCTTGACCCAAGCCACGTGCTTCTCGCTATCGGACTTCCCCATGAGATAGCTCACGGCTCTCTCCGTCTTTCCTTCTCAGAATACAGCACCGAGGAGGAAGCTGACTATATTATCGAAAAGGTTCCCGGCGTTGTTGAAAGACTGAGACAGATGTCCCCCGTTTGGGAAAAAATGATGAAAGAAAACAACTGAAAGCAGGTGTAAATATATGGCAATGAATTATTCTCCCCTTGTAATGGAGCATTTCACAAATCCCCGCAACGTAGGCGAGATCGAGAATGCTGACGGTGTCGGCGAGGTAGGTAACGCAAAGTGCGGAGATATTATGAAGATATATCTCAAGATTGATGACGAGATCATCACAGACGTTAAGTTTAAGACCTTTGGCTGTGCTTCTGCTATCGCAACAAGCTCTATTGCAACAGAGCTTATTAAGGGCAAGCCTGTTTCCGAGGCGCTTGAGCTTACAAACAAGGCTGTTGTTGAAGCCCTTGGCGGACTTCCCGCAGTTAAGATCCATTGCTCCGTTCTTGCCGAGGAGGCAGTTAAGGCGGCAGTTAAGGATTACTATGACAAAAACGGTATCGAGTACGATGCTGAAATGTTCAAGGAAAGCAGCTGCGACCATTGCTGCCACGCTGAGTAATAAAATCATAAAAAGGGTTGTTACTGTAACAACCCTTTTAAGATATTTGGAGATCATATGAAAGAAAAGATTCTCACAGCCCTTAGCGGCGGAGTTGATTCCTCAGCTGCGGCGGCTATCCTTCTCAGTGAAGGATACGAGGTCGGCGGCGCAACTATGCGCCTTTGCGAGGAGGAATCTCTTGATCCCACATCAAGAGCGCGAGATACGGCAGAAACCCTCGGTATTCCTTTTTATTCATTTGATTTGAGACGGGAATTCAGAGAAAGCGTAATACGCGACTTTATTGAGTCTTATATGAGAGGGGAGACTCCAAATCCTTGCATCGTATGCAACAGAACTATGAAGTTTGGCGCTTTTATAGACTGTGCAATGGAGCTGGGATATGGAAAAATAGCCACGGGTCACTACGGCCGAATAGAAAAAGAGGGTGACAGATACCTTCTTTATAAGAGTGCGTATCAGGAAAAGGATCAAAGCTACGTTCTGTGGTCACTTTCTCAGGATGCGCTGTCTTGCCTTGTTCTTCCTCTGGATGGACTTTCCAAGGAGGAAACGAGAGCGATTGCTGAGAGGGCAGGCCTTGCGGCGGCCCACTCCAAGGAAAGTCAGGATATCTGCTTTGTTCCCGACGGAGATTATGCTGCATTCATAAAAAGAAAAACGGGCATCAGCTTTCCCGAAGGAGATTTTGTCACCGCTGACGGCAAAGTCCTCGGCACTCATAAGGGAATAATCCACTATACCGTAGGTCAACGCCGCGGTCTTGGACTTGCACTTCCCGCACCTCTTTACGTTAAGGAAAAGGACACGGAGAATAACCGGGTCATCCTCTGCCCCAATGAGGGACTGTTTTCAAAGAGCCTTACAGCCCGAGAGACAAATTGGATAGCTTGCGATATCCCTGCCGCACCCATTCGCCTTGAAGCGAAGATACGCTACGGTGCCCGTCAGGTGCCCTGTACGGTTATCCCCGTAGGGGATGACCGAGTGGCGGTTGAGTTTGATGAAGCTCAGAGAGCCATATCCCCTGGACAGTCCGTTGTGTTTTACGACGGCGACTGCGTTGTCGGCGGCGGAATTATTGAGAAACAATCGAAATAAAGAAAAGCACTTCGAGAGAAGTGCTTTAATGTTACAATATAAATTTCAACTGTTTTCAATTTAGTGATAAGTGATGCCGCTGCGCTGTGATAAGTGATGCGATGCGTTCTGCTCACGCGCCGCAGGCGTGCATCACAGACGAAGTCTGCATCACGCACGTAGTGCGAATCACGTTCCAAAGGAACGCATCGTTGAAAAAAGCCTCTCACAATGTGAGAGGCTTTTTTCTTGGCGCGCCCTGCAGAATAGGCCAAATAATATAGGTTTCGCCGAAATACATTTCGGCGCTCACGGTCGGACGTGGTATCTAAACTGCTTACGAGTGCAGCGCAACGCCCTAAAAACTCTCCACCGGAGAGTTTTTGCCTGTCGTACCGACATAGGCACAGGCTTTCGAATCCTGTGCAATAGGTCACACAAAAAGAAAAAGACACGCTGCTGCGTGTCTTTTTCTTTTGGCGCGCCCTGCAGGATTCGAACCTGCGACCTACCGGTTCGTAGCCGGGCACTCTATCCGCTGAGCTAAGGGCGCACACTCATTTGAGCCTTAGTATGATAACATATTAAACAAGGATTGTCAAGCGTTTTTGTGAAAAAAATAATATTTTATAACGTTGACTGTAGTAAAATCATGTGATATAATTAGATTACCGAGGATGAGTTTGGTTTTTAATTGAAAAAGAGGAGGTACACTATGAAGTTTTTTCGTTTTTTAAAAGTGCTTTGCATCACGTGTGCTTTTATATTCATTCTCACCTTTACCACCTCCTGTGCACTCCCTCTATTTAGTATACTCAATCTCCTTGCTGCCCCCGCTGCGCAAAGCAACAACTCTACCGTTGAATACGACGACGAGGGAAATCCTGAAAAGGTAACGGAATACATAAACGGAAAGATCCGAAAGATCGATTACTTGGAAGATGGTATATGTACCAAAAGAGAATACTATTCCGACGATGAAGTCTTGATCTATGAGTGTACGTACGAGGAGGGGATATTTCAAAAATCATTCTTTAACTCGGACGGTAACATTGTACGAATTGAGAGATCTTTTGCATCGAGCATCGAGGAATATGGTCTGAAGAGAATTTCAAATCAGGAAAACTATGAAAACGGAAATATTCAATGCTTTGCCGAATTTGATGAGACAGGCGAGTATTACGTAAAGTTCACCCAATACAGGGAGGACGGCACTGTTGAGCAGGTTCGTGAATACAATGAGTTTGGCCTTATAAAGTATTCGGTCTACGATGATAAGGGAGAGCTTGCAGAGTGGTCGGAATATTCCTACGACGAAAACGGCAAGGTCATAGATATCGTCAACCACACCGTTGACTGATACATAAGATTTTGAGCTGTTGCGAACGAGCAACGGCTCTTTTCTTTTGTAAAGGTCCCGAAAATATGTAAATGCCTGCAGTTTTATGGTAATTGCCAAAAATGTTCACTTATTTTTTACATTAAATATTTTGTTTTTGTAGAAAAACGAAATTGAATATGATATAATGTTGTGTGCGTGTCTCTTGACACTTATTTTGTTTATAATTTTTCATTATAATGAAAGGCGGTTCATTTCAAATGAGCAAAACAATCACAAACAAGAAGAAGGGCGGCGCAAAGAAGATCCTTGCTATCGTTGCCGCAATTCTTGCTGTTGTTATTGTAGGCGGTGTTGTTCTCACCTACAATATCGTTGACAGCGGCTTCATTCAGAGAAATAAGGTAGCTGTATCCAGCGAGAACTACGAGGTTACTTCCGCTATGATGACATACTACTTCAATTCTCTCTATCAGAACTACGCATCCAGCGCAGGCTCTATGCTTGAGTCTATGGGTCTTGATACTGCAAAGCCTCTTAAGGATCAGCAGTACACAAAGGATCAGACCTGGTACGATTACTTTATGGACAGTGCAAAGTCTCAGGTTCACAATCTCCTCGTTCTTGCTGAGGCAGCAAAGGCTGAGGGCTTCACAAACAAGGAGTCTGCAGCTGACATTGACGAGATCTTGGAGACAATGGAGGCTACTGCAAAGTCCTTCAACGTTACCCTTGATTACTACATTGGCGCAGTTTACGGCTCCTGTGTAAACGAGGATGTTCTCCGTCAGTGCATGGAGCTTTCCGAGCTTGCTTCCGCATACTCTCAGCATATGACAGACGGCTACGAGTATGAGGAATCCGATTGGGATGAGTACTACAAGGAAAACGAAAAGTCCTTCAACAAGGTAAACTACCTCTCCTACACCTTCGAGGTTAAGAAGCAGGAAGTTAAGAAGGATGCTACAGACGACGAAAAGGCAGCAGCGGCTGCTCTCGACAAGGAAGAGGCTGAGCGTCTTCTCAACGAGGCAAACACTCTTGCTGCAACGACTGATGATAAGGCATTCAAGACTTACGTAGAAAGCTACCTCAGAACTGACCTCTATAAGGACAAGACTGAGGAAGAGCTCAAGAAGGATAAGGTTGACATCGACGCTCTTGTAGAAAAGACTCTTACTACAGGCGCTACCAACTCCACAGAAAACGATCTCAATAAGTGGCTCTTCGATAAGGAGAGAAAGGCTTATGAGACTCGCGTTGAAAAGGACGAGACGAACCTTAAGTATACAGCATACATGATCCTTCCCGCAGAGGATACCGAGGACCTCGGCCTTGCTTGTGTATACCGTGATGCATATGCGCTCAAGGATTACCGTTACATCCCCTTCCTTACATCTGAGTACAAGAACAGCGATAAGGACGCTAAGGCTGCAGCTGAGAAGGTTCTCGAGGAGTACAAGGAAACTGCAACTGAGGACAAGTTCATCGCTCTTGCTGATCCCGAAAAGGGCTACGGCGACGGCGCATATGAGGGCGGTCTCGTAGAGGGCGCTGACAAGACAACTATCGCTGAAGAGATCGGAACATGGGCTTATGACAGCGCAAGAAAAGAAGGCGACGTTGAGATCGTTAAGGTAGAGGGCAAGGGCTATTACCTTGTATACTTCTGCGGCGATAACGATATCAAGTGGCACCTCCAGGCAGACAATGCTCTTATCAACGAGCAGTATTCTGAGGACATCGTTAAGCTTGAGAAGACTCACACCGTTAAGGCTTACTCCAAGGGTCTCGGCCTTGTAGAGGCTATCGTTCTTGGCGGTTCTTCCGGCTCCGATTCCCACGAGGGTCACGATCACTAATTTACCAATACTCCAATCATAGCTCGAGGATGCCGATCGGCATCCTCGATTTTGTGAAAAATCTTCAACCATGAAAGGATGTTTATATGAATTTCAAAAGAATCATAGCATTTATTCTTGCTGCTGTTATTTCTTTTTCTCTTTTCGGTTGCAGAAAAGCAGGTAACACCGACAAGGATTCCGGAAAGGATAACAACACGGAAGAAAAAATAGATTACAGCGCACCTGCCGTTTGGTCTGATAATACTACTATCTCTCACGGCATGTTCATCTATTATTTCAATGCTTATTATCGCTCCTACATTGAAGAATATGACAACCAGCTTGATACAATAGGTCTTGATCCCACAAAAAGCCTTTCCTCACAGGAATATAACAAGGATTATTCCTGGCAGCAGTACTTCACTCTCCAGGTATATAGCCAGATCAGAGAGCTTGTTGCACTTGCAGATGCAGCAAAAGCAGAGGGTATGACCCTCACTGAAGAGGACAAGAAGGAAATCAACAGCCAGGCAGAAAGCTATGAAAAGCTTGCTAAGGACGCCGGTATTTCCATTGACGAATACGTTGTTAACGTATATGGTGAGGGCGTTACCGTTGATATTATGAAGTCTGCAAACGAGCTTCGTTTCTATGCCAACAAGTATTACGAAAAGCTTATTGACGGATATGTATATACCGATGAGGACTGCGAAAACTACTACCTCGAAAACAAAGACAACTTCCTCCATTTCGATTACATCAAGAATACTGTTCCCAAGGAGGATGCTGAAGAGCTGAAAAAGTGCAAGGACGAAACGAGCTTTGTTGATACACTCAGAAAGATCATTACAAAGAACAACTTCCTTAACGATTACGATCGCTTTGCTGAAACAATTGAAAAGCAGCTCGAACGTAAGTACGTTCGCCGCGCAAGCTACAACAAGAACTCCGATTTCTGTAAATGGGCTGTAAATGAAGATCGCGTTCCCTACGAGATCTATACAAAGACAGAGACCAGCGGCGACGTGACTGTTATCATGCTCCTTCCCACTACAGAGGCAAGCTCCGTGAACGGTGTAACTTACCGTGACGACGTTCCTCTTAAGAACGTTAAGTTCATCTTCTTCGAAAACACCGAGAACGAGACAGATGCACACACAAAGGCTGAAACCATCTACCAAAACTGGCTTGAGGAGCCTACCGAAGCACGATTTGATACTCTTATCGAAAAGCACGGCGGCGGAACTACAACAGATATTGATAAGAGCTCCTTTGACAAGGTCCTTATTGACTGGATCTTCGATGCGGCAAGAAAGCCCGGTGACGTTGGTGTTGTTGATGTTGCTATCGGCACATATCTTATCTATCAGCTTGCTGACGGTGAGCCCGCATGGCTTGCAGAGGTAAGAGATCTTCTTAAGGAAGAAGCATATAACGCTGACCTCAATAAGCTTATGGATACTTATCCCACAAAGTATGCATCCGAGATTGTTTACAGCATCAAGGAAGTAAAAGTCCAGAGCTCTGCTGAAAGCAAATAATAGTTTTCAAAAAAATAAAACGGCTACCGATCGATAGCCGTTTTATTTTTTCTTTTTTGAAGTTTTTTGGAATGCAGAACCTTTTTTTCAAAATAGGTTTTGCGTTTTATGAGAGTTGTTTATTATCGGGGGCCTTCCCCCCGTACCCCCGCAATACGGCAAAGGTGTTTCGTCCCTTGCGAGGGACGATTCAGGGCGCTGCCCTAAAAACCC
>JAFQDC010000003.1 GCA_017416205.1 Clostridia bacterium
ACTACCCGCTGCGATTGCAACGGGTAGTTTTTATTCCTCAACATGCCCTTCGGGCATATATCACATTGCGTTAGCAATATATCACATTTCCCTCGGGAAATATATCACTTTCCCGCAAGGGAAAATATCACCGGCGTTGCGATAATCCCTTATCGCAACTGCCTTTTTGAGGGGTGGCTATTGATAACTTATTTGTTGAGGATTTTAACGGCTGTGCCGTAAACAATTATTTCGGCAGCACCCTGCATAACTGCGGAGGAGGCATAGCGGATATTGATAATTGCGTCTGCTCCTAACGCTGTCGCTTCGGCAACCATTCTTTTGGTCGCGAGTGCGCGTGCATCGTCCATCATTTTGTTGTAAGACTTAAGCTCTCCGCCTACGATGGTCTTGAAGCTCTGCGCGATATCGCTTCCGATATGCTTTGACTGAATAGTGCTTCCCTTTACAAGTGTAATGGTCTCAAGCTCTTTGCCGCTGATGTAATCAGTATTTACTAATATCATCTTCTTCACCTTTCTTTATTTCATTGATTCTTTGAATACAAACGCAGATCATGATCCCCGTAAAGCAAATAGGAATGATGCCGAGAGCATATTTCCAGACCCCCTCGAGAAGATAGAGAAGAAATACAAAGTACAGGATATAATAAAGGATCATGATAAGTGTAACGATAATTGGCGTGATCATTTTCTTTTTATGCGAATTCAATATCATCACCCCGTTTCGTTATTTTATTATATCATATTACTTGTCAAAATACAATAAACAAACTCTTCGTCGAACACGGCGGGGAGTGAAATTTTCTCAAGCATTCTCACTTTGTCTTTTCTTCATTTTCTGCCAGCTGATATAACCGTATATGTCATTGACCAAGACAAGAAAGCAACAAAGCATACGACAACGGAGACGTAGCGGACGTCGTGGAGGCTTGCCAGTATCCACAAGGCTATCAACACAACGTCGTTTGAAGCGTAAGCCAATGCAAAGAGAGGGCTTCTCCTGAATGTGAGATAATATCACAACAAAGGAAAAAAGTCAATGGTAAATTATAAGGGATATTAAAATCCCCGCCGAGCTCGGCGGGGACATGATTTTATTTATTCTTAAAATGCTCTTTCGTAAGCTTTGCAACTACACCTGAAAGGGCAAAGAGAGCGATAAAGTTGGGGATTGCCATAAGTCCGTTGAAGGTGTCTGCAAGCTTCCATACCACCTCAATGGAGGTGGTAGCACCGACGATAACCATAGCTGAGAAGATGAACTGATATACTTTCGACGCCTTCTGACCGAAAAGGTATTCCACGCAGCGCGCTCCGTAAAGAGACCAGCCGAGGATGGTGGAGAAGGCAAAGAGGAACAGAGCAATGGCAATAAACAGCGCGGCAAACTTATCGCCGAACACCGTTGCAAAGGCGCCGGTGATAAGCTCGGAGCTTACGGACTTACCGAAATCAATGGAAATACCGCTTGTGATGATGGTAAGACCCGTAAGGGTGCAGATGACGAGGGTATCTGCAAAGACCTCGAAGATACCGTAAAGTCCCTGCTGAACGGGGCCCTTTGTGTCAGCCGCCGCGTGGGCGATGCCTGCAGAGCCGAGACCCGCTTCATTTGAAAAGGCGCTTCGCTTAAGACCCCATACGAGCGCTTCCTTGAGAGCGATACCGCTTGCGGCACCGCAAACTGCCTTTGGCGTGAAAGCACCGATAAAGATATTTTTGAAGGCTTCACCGAGACTCGCCCAGTTCATACAAATAACGATAAGTGAGCTGATAATAAAGAAGATACTCATGAAGGGAATGAGTAATTCCGTGATCCTTCCGATCCTTTTGATACCGCCGAGAAGGGCGAAGGCGCAGATAACGGCAAGAACGATACCGATAATAAGGCTGATCACATCGCTCTTTTCGCTCGCTGCGGGAATGAATTCCGAAATTGCGTTGTTAATGGATGAAGAAATACTGTTTGCCTGAGATAGGTTTCCGATTCCGAAGGATGCAAGAGTAGCAAGGATCGCAAAGAGGATAGCAAGCCACTTCCATTTTTTGCCCATACCGTTTGTGATGTAGTACATGGGGCCGCCAACCCAGTCTCCGTTTTTGTTCTTTTCTCTGTAGTGAACGGAGAGGGTTACCTCGCAGTATTTGATTATCATACCGAGAAGGGCTGCGATCCAGAGCCAGAAGAGTGCTCCGTATCCGCCCATGGCAATGGCCTGGCTTGTGCCGATGACGTTACCCGTACCGACGGTTGCCGCAAGAGCGGTGGTTACGGCCTGAAAGGGAGTAACGGAGCCCTTGGAGGAGGACTGCTTCTGAAAGACCTTGCCTATGGTGTTTTTCATAGCATATCCGAATTTTGAAAACTGGATAGCACGGTTTCTAACGGTAAAGTAAAGACCGCCGAGGATAACGCAGGGCAGGAGAATATAGATCCACGCAATTGTATACAGCGTGCCTGTGAAGAAATCAAGTATTGCTTCCATTTGATCTCCATTCCGCCGCCAAGCGGCGGCACAAATAGTTGTGCGTGAAAAAGCCGAACATTAAATTTTTGCATTCTTGGTTTTCACGCTAAGCATCAAAAAAACGTTTTACCCACGTATTGTACAATAAATCATTGAAAAAAACAAGGTATAAAAGAATGGCAAAAAGCCGAATTTTTCCGCACAAAATCTATGGGCATCATTGAAGTTGTTCACCATATAAAGGGAATAAGCCTGTACTTGACCTTCTTTTTATATTCGCTGTAGCCGCGAAGCTCCTTTTCAAGAAGCTCCTCCTCGTGGCGGATTCGTTTTGCTATGATGAAGGGGTATGCGAGGAAGATTGGAAGGGAATATACAGACCCGAGAACTATGGGCATTGATAAAAACAAAAGCAGGGTTGCGCTGTACATAGGGTGTCTGACGATAGCGTAAAGCCCCGTGTCAACGACCCGCTGATCCTTTTCCACCTTGATGGTACGGCTGAGATACGTGTTCTCCCGAAGGACCTCTGCGTATAGGACGTATGCTGCCAAAAAAGCTGCAGCGCCGCCGATTGAAAATCCTATGGGCAGAACAAACCAGTCAAAGCGCACCCCAAGCCCCGAAATTATAAAGCCCAGAATGAACATAAGTCCGCTCAGCTTAATAACGAGGTCCTGCTCACGCTGCTTTTCCTTTGCATCGAGCCTGCTTTTCAGAAGGGCAGGATTTTTTATCATCATTACGATCCCCGCGAAAAGCATAGGCACGAACAGAATCCCCATAAGGAGCCATCCGTTGAAATATGAAAGGGTTCCCGCAGGCAAAAATATCAATACTCCGAGAAGAAGTATTCCAAGCAAGTATTTGGCCATAGCCCCGAAAAAAAGCTTTAATGTCATAACGTCCTCCTGTCGTTTTTAGGTCTTATGTGATCTTCTTTTGGATTCTTATAGATCGTTATTTACGGTCGCATTTCAAAAGATATCGGTTGCAGTTCTTTTGAAAAAGCGTTTTTTCTTGGCTTGATCGTTACCTTTTTACTGCTTAACTGTATTTCTCCAAGGGTATTCAAATCAAGGGTTTCAGGCATATCGGTCCGCAGGACCTCGTTGCCTGACTTATCAGTTACACAAAGCAAGGGAAGATAATTTCCGTTATCCAACAGCCTTAAGTAAACCGATGCAACACCCGTTGAAGATTCCTTTGTTTTGAAAAGCATTAACATATCTGAGCCGTTCATAGCTTCTGCAAAAGCAGATTCAATGCTTTCTTTTGCGTTGTACAAATTGAGTAGTGCAGATTTAATTTTTTCGAACGCAAGATCGGTGTTTTCAAGTTTTTTATACTCGGCCTTGCTAATGCCGATATCGCAGTATCTATACCAAGGGTGATATGGGTCGGCCCGGTCAATCAATTCGATCGTGCCCTCGGCCTTTAGTGTTGTGAAATTCAGATATAAATGGTTATACTCACCTAACGAAAAACCGTATTCTCTCAATTTCATAACAACACGCCGTACGGAGAGATTAAGTGATTTATTTGAAATATCAGAATGATTATTTTTTTCAGAACTTTTATATAATCTAATATCGCTTATGACTTTCATCATATTATTCCAGCCTATTTTTATTTCTTAATTAAAATTATAGCAAAAATATTTAACAATTACAATAGATAAAAGAATCCGCCCGATTTCCCGGGCGGATAGTTTTGCTTTATAAATCTAATTACTTGGATTCTTGATAGCTGACTGTGGTGCTATTGCAAAAGATAAAAATTAACCTCTATATTGCAAATATGCCTGTAAAACTTCTTCCACATCGTTTTCGTTTATTATATAATCTTCGCTTATCTCGTTACATATCCACGCATAATAATCGGTTATTGCTTCGATAAAGGAAGAAAGTATTTCCTCAATTGTACTATGTTCTGTTCGTACAGGAAGACGTATTTGAGGAATGTTGTCAATTTCATTAAATGTGGGGTACGTAGAGAAATCTGCCCAATAAAACAAATATCCAACCCGTCCGCTGTCTCTTGAAATTAGGTAATGCTTATATTCAAAATCAACCCACAGTGTAATAGGGATGCGATAATTGTTTTCAATCCATTTTACAAAAGTACGCAGTTCTTCTTCAATATTTTTGGGGATTCTTTTGTCAAAACAAATATCAAATTCAGGTAAGATATCTTCAGAAATTTGTAGTTTTACGTTTTGTGCTTTTAACCATACGCTATTTTGATTCACAATTATCACCTCTTTTTTATACTATAGCATTTTACATAGACTTTTGCAACAGATACAAAAATCTCCATCGTGCTCGGCGGAAATAAATTGCCCAAAATGCGCTCTGCGCAATTAATGGCGAAGCCAATTCACGCGTCGCAAGACGCAATTCATGCCAAAGGGCAATTCATTGTAATTCAAACAAAAAATGCTGACCTTGCGGTCAGCATTTTTATTGTTTGAATTATTAGCCCTTGATAGCTGCCTGTGGTGCTGACAGCCAAAGAGGGAAATTATAAAATTGAATCCATCATGCGTCGGTGTTTTTCGTTTTGGAATCTGCATCGCTTTTTTTATCAGTTTTAGCGAGTGGAAGTTCTTCCCACTCGTCTTTTTGTTCAGTATAATCGGACATAACGTCTGCAACTGTTCTTTTTTCAATATAATCTTTAAAACTTTTGTAATTTTTATCGCTCATAAATTTATCCTTTTTTATTTTATTATAACATACAGTTAGCAAAACGCAATATCCCTCTGCCAATTTCTCGGCAGAGGGATTGACTTGCATTATAAATCTAATTACTTAGATTCTTTAAGTGATATTCCGTCTTCGACGGAGTGATATTTTCGCTACGCAAAAGTGATATTGCCGCTTTTGCGGCAGTGATATTATATTCGCCTTGCGAAACTGGCACAGCCAATATCACTTGGCGCAAGCCAAATATCACTGCGAAGCAATATCACTCGCCGCAAGGCGAATATAACTGCTGCCATCAAGGGCATTGCAACAAAAAATGCCACTCCGAAGAGTGGCATTTTATTGTTAGCAATTAGCCCTTGATAGCTGCCTGAGCTGCTGCGAGGCGAGCGATCGGAACACGGAAGGGAGAGCAGGATACGTATGTGAGGCCGAGCTTGTGGCAGAACTCAACAGATACGGGGTCACCGCCGTGCTCACCGCAGATACCTACGTGGAGCTCGGGACGTGTTGCCTTACCAAGCTTGAGAGCCATATCCATAAGCTTACCAACACCTGTCTGGTCGAGCTTTGCGAAGGGATCGTTCTCGAAGATCTTCTTATCGTAGTAAGCATCGAGGAACTTACCTGCATCGTCTCTGGAGAAGCCGTATGTCATCTGTGTAAGGTCATTTGTACCGAAGCAGAAGAACTCAGCTTCCTTAGCGATGTCGTCAGCTGTGAGGCATGCTCTGGGGATCTCGATCATTGTACCTACCTCGTACTTAAGTTCAACGCCTGCTGCTGCGATCTCAGCGTCTGCAGTTGCAACAACTACGTTCTTAACGAACTTAAGCTCCTTGATGTCGCCAACAAGGGGAATCATGATCTCGGGAACTACCTTCCAGTCAGCGTGTGCCTTCTGAACGTTGATAGCTGCGCGGATAACAGCCTTTGTCTGCATTGCAGCGATCTCGGGGTATGTTACTGCGAGACGGCATCCTCTGTGACCCATCATGGGGTTGAACTCGTGGAGGGAAGCGATGATAGCCTTGATGTCCTCAACGGACTTGCCCTGTGCCTTTGCGAGAAGCTCGATGTCAGCCTCTTCTGTGGGAACGAACTCGTGGAGAGGGGGATCAAGGAAACGGATTGTTACGGGGTTGCCCTCGAGAGCCTCGTAGAGAGCCTCGAAGTCGCCCTGCTGGTAGGGAAGGATCTTGTCAAGAGCAGCTTCTCTCTCTTCAACGGTGTCAGCGCAGATCATCTCTCTGAATGCTGCGATTCTGTCCTCTTCGAAGAACATGTGCTCTGTACGGCAAAGACCGATACCCTCAGCGCCGAGCTCACGTGCCTTCTTAGCGTCAGCAGGAGTATCAGCGTTTGTACGAACCTTAAGGGTTCTGAACTCGTCAGCCCAGTTCATGATTGTCTCAAACTCGCCAACGATCTGTGCGTCAACAGTGGGGATAATACCGTCGTAGATATTACCTGTGGAACCGTCGATGGAGATGAAGTCGCCCTCGTGGTAAACCTTACCTGCGAGCTCGAACTTCTTGTTCTCTTCATCCATCTTGATATCGCCGCAGCCGGATACACAGCAAGTACCCATACCACGAGCAACAACTGCTGCGTGAGATGTCATACCGCCGCGAACTGTGAGGATACCCTGAGCAGCCTTCATACCTGTGATGTCCTCAGGAGAAGTCTCAAGACGAACGAGAACTACCTTCTCGCCGCGCTCGTTCCAAGCAACTGCGTCCTCAGCTGTGAATACAACCTTACCGCAAGCAGCTCCGGGAGAAGCGCCGAGACCCTTACCTGCGATGTTAGCAGCCTTGAGAGCCTTAGCATCGAACTGGGGGTGGAGAAGTGTATCGAGGTTTCTGGGGTCGATCATTGCAACAGCCTGCTTCTTGTCGATCATGCCTTCCTCAACGAGGTCGCAAGCGATCTTGAGAGCAGCCTTTGCAGTTCTCTTACCGTTTCTTGTCTGAAGCATATAGAGGTTACCGTCTTCAACAGTGAACTCCATATCCTGCATGTCTCTGTAGTGGTCTTCGAGAATTGCACAAACTTCCTTGAACTGTGCAAATGCTTCAGGGAACTTGTCTGCCATTTCAGCGATGGGCATAGGTGTACGAACACCT